>DASTZM010000230.1:0-4018 GCA_035764305.1 Chloroflexota bacterium
GCCGCGCCCGCGTGACGTCGACCGAGAAAAACGCCGCGTCAAGGCCCCCCGCCCGCATCTTGGCGAACGTGACCTGCGGCTCCACCCTGTCCGCTTGAGGCAGCGGCCCGCGAAGGTAGCGGATGATCCCCTGATGCACCGCCAGCTGCGCCCCTGGCCGCGCCCCTGGCTGCGCCCCCGCCGCCCGGTCGCCAAAGCTCCGGTTCCCCAACCGGATGTGCAGAACAATCGAATCGTTGTGCGAGTCGACGACCAGCGCATCCCGGTGCAGCGCCGCCGCCACCTCGCCAACACCCACCGCCGTCACACGCCCGATAGTAGCCGGGCGCCGTGCGGCGACGTGCCGGCTAGCTCACCGCCGGCACGTCGCCCCCTGCCACCCTACTTGCCCGGCACCTTCGCCAGCAGCGCGTCCATCGCCTGTGCGATCGACCCCAGTGCCGTCGCCGCCGTCTTCTGGCCCGAATACGCCTCCAGCATCGCCTTCTGCACCTCCGCGCCGACCGTCCCCCAGTCGCCCGCGATCGGCTCCGACCGCGCGTACGAGAACGCGTCCAGCGCGATCTTCGCGCTCTTTGGCGGCTGCGACGGGTTCACGAACACCGTGTTCGCCACGTCCTTGTACGTCGGGATCGTCAGCCCGCCCTTGGCCCAGTGCTCGTAGGACGCCTTGCTGTGCAGGACCTTCATCCACTCCCACGCGGCGTCCTTGTTCTTGCTGCCCGTCGTCATGCTGTGCCCTGCCGACGCCGTGCGCGTCGAGCGCGTCTTGCCCTTCGGCAGATGCGTGATGTCCCACTCGAACTGCGACTGGTTGAAGTTCGTCCACACCGAGATGCTCGGGAACATCCCGATCCGCCCGGTGTTCCACGAGTCGCGGATCGCCGGCCCCGGCCACTCCGACCCGTATGGGTGCACGTGGTGCTTTGCCACCAGATCGGCGATCCACTGCATCTGCTCCACCGCCGGCGACTGGTGCAGCGTGAACTTCGTGCGCGTCTTGTCGACCACGTCGCCTCCCTCCTGCCACACCTTCGGGTACGCCACGTTGCTCCCGTTCGACCCCTGCTCCACGAACCCTCCCGTCCCCCATGTCGCCCCGCCCGCCGCGTTCGGCTTCGTCAGCGTCTGCGCCGCCTTGAGATAGTCGTCCCAGGTCCAGTTCTCGTTCGGCAGCGCCACGCCGTTCTTCTGGAACAGCTCTTTGTTGTAGACCAGCACCATCGTGGTGGCCTCCCGCGGCAGACCGGTCTGCTTGCCGTCGAACAGATAGTCCCCGACCGGCGCGTCGAACAGGTTGCCGACCTTGAAGTCCTTGTCCTTCTTGATGTACGGGTTGATGTCCGCCGTCAGCCCGACCTTGTAGATGTTCGGCGCCACGTACGCGTGCGTCCAGAACACGTCCGGCGGCGTGCCGCCCGCGGCCAGCGTGATGATCTTGCCCTGCGCCGCCACCGCACTGCCTCCGGCGTCGCCCTGGATCAGCTCCACCGTCACCGGACCGCCCTTCGCGTTGAACTGCTCCACCAGCGGCTTGTAGCGCCCCTCGTCCACGGGGTCCGCCCCCTGGCTCATGAACACCACCTTGCCCTTCGCCGCGGTCTGGCCCGCCGGTGCGCTGCCTCCCGCTCCGCACGCCGCCAGCCCCGCCGCACCCAGGCCGCTTGCCCCTGAAACCCCCACCGCCAGCCAGCGCCGGCGTGTCATCTGTCCACTGGTCATCTGCATCTGCTCCTTCAAGTAGCCCCCCAAATCGGATGACGGCCCGCCCGCGGCACGCGCGGCCAGCCATACCCCTCCCCCGGGGCGCGGCGTCAGCATACTACGCCAACGTTAAGACGCGCCCTCCCCGCCCGCCCCGCCCGCCGCCGGCTCTGGAACCCGTTGCCCGATCGCGCTATCGTAAGGGTGGAGGCCGGTGCGCCGTTGCGCCGGCCAGGAGTCCCCAGATGGCGGCGCAGCCAAAGCACGCAGACCAGCCCAGACAGCCCGCGCACTCCGCGCAGCCCCAGCGCCTTCCCCTCCCCGCCGCCCAGGCCGCCCAGGTCCTGACCGACACCTCGCAGGCCATGACCCGCTGGGCCCAGCGCCGCTGGGCGTGGTGGGTCCACCGCAACGCCGACGTCCGGCTTCCCGCCGCGGACGCCGGCGCCACCGGCCAGCCCGACGTCGACGCGCCACCCGTCCTCTTCTCGCTCGACGGCCCCGTCGCCCGCGTCTCGCTCAACCGCCCCGCCCGCCGCAACGCCCTCAACCTGGCCTGCTGGAACGCCCTCGCCGAGATCGCAACGCAACTCGCCGTCGACCACTCCGTCCGCGTCGTCATCATCGGCGGGTCCCAGCCCGGCACGTTCAGCGCCGGCAGCGACATCTCAGAGTTCCCCCACGCCCGCCTCGGCGCGGACGCCGCCCGCCGCTACAACGAGGTCTACGACGGCGCCCTCGCCGCCTGGTCCGCCCTCCCCCAGACCGTCATCGCCCACATCGACGGCTTCTGCCTCGGCGCCGCCCTCGAGCTCGCCCTCACCGCCGACCTCCGCCTCGCCTCCGACACCTCCAGGTTCGGCATCCCCGCCGTCAAGCTCGGCATCGGCATCAGCGTCGCCGACGCCCGCCGCGTCATCGACGCCGTCGGCCCCGCCCGCGCCCGCGCCCTGCTCCTCACCGGCGAGACCATCGACGCCTCCCGCGCGCATGAGATCGGCCTGATCGACGAGGTCCACCCCGCCGCCGACCTCCCCGCCCGCGTCGACGCCCTCACCCAGATCCTCCTCGCCAACGCCCCACGCTCGATGGCCTGGATGAAGCAAGTCGTCGACTTCGCCAATCGCCACCCCGACCAGTCCGCCATCCCCTTCGACGTCCTCGGCATCAACGTCTTCGACACCGAAGACACCGCCGAAGGCGTCGCCGCCTTCCTCAACCGCCGCTCCCCCGCCTTCCGCGGCGCGTAGCCTGCCACCAGCCGGCCCCGACGTCAGCCTCTTCCGCGGCGACTGCCATACCTCCTGGTCCTCCATGTCCAGCTCGCGCTGCGCCGCCCTCCTTTGTTAAGGATCGATGGGTGACCACTCACTATTGTTCATTTGGCGCGAATGTGATCAGGCTCACAGACCGGGACACGAATCCGTTTTAGACTGCCCTCATGCGGGCCGGTGCTTCGCACACAATCGAGGTACGCTGGAGTGATCCCCACGTCTCAGCTGGGGTCCGGTGCCGGCGCATGCGCGCCTCCCGGTTGAGCCTCAACCTGCAGCGGCAAGTCACACGGTGGGCCGAATGGTCAGCTCACCCTCTGGCTCCCACTGACAGCTTGGACGGCCCCCGCCTCTCGCGTGAAAGCCTTCTCTGGGCATATCGACGCGCGCTGAAGCTGCTGTTGCGTTTGTGGGGCCGGAGCGTTCGCCGCCGGGGCCGCCGGCCAAGCCGCCAACCGCTGCCCGCTCGCTGTCGGGGCTGGCGCCTGCGGAGCCGCGGGGTGCGGGATCTGACCTAGCGCGCGGGACGCTGGCGCTCGGCCGGCGCCAAATCGGCGCCGGATGGGCGTTCACTCACTCATCTCCGTCTGCCCACGCCAGCAACAGACCAAATGCGGTCGCGGCAGCCACCAGCCCAAACCGGCGCGTCTGTGGACGCCGCCGCGAGCCGTGGCCAGCGCTGCGCCCGGCTGCGCGTGCCAGTCGCGAGGTCCGTCCCACTGGAAGGCCACGCACATCAGGAAGGAACAGATGATCAGAGTCGTGCCTGACGCCGTTATCCGCCGGCAGCACCTCCAGGACGTCCTCGAAGCACGCGTAGCGCCGGAGCAGCAGCGACTCGGGAGCGGAGTCGAAGAGACCGGCCCCGCCCGCGCGACCACGGTCGCGCGCTGCCTCCACCCCTACCTGATGCCTGCTGGGGTCGCTGACCGCCAGCAAGTACCAGGCACCGCCCGGCGTTCGCTGGGCGTACACCGCCACGATCATGCTCAGCCACCGTTCCCCACCGCGCCGCGCCACCACATTCACCCGCGCAGTCT
>DASTZM010000231.1:0-5322 GCA_035764305.1 Chloroflexota bacterium
AACGGTCCTTCCTTTGTAGTCCGCCGAGTCCGCCAGCAGTCGCTCGGCGAGCTGGAGCGTTTCCGCGAGGCGCTCGGCGTGCGCCGCCTCGCGCTGCGCCTTCTCGGCGGCGGAGGCGGTCGCGTCGGTCATGCGCCGCGAACTGTACGCCAGCGGCGCGGGTGGGGCGGCCCGGATGGGCGACTAGCCGGCGGTGCCGTCGTGGCGCTGGTGGATGCAGATCCGGTTGCCGAACGGGTCCTCGATGAAGCCCATCACGCACACGTTGGTGCGCACGGGCTCGTTGAGGATCTTCACCCCCTTGGCGCGCAGCTCCTCCATGGCGGCGTAGACGTCGTCCACGGCGAGCCCGACGGCAGCGGGGCCGCTCCAGGCGTACTTGCCCTTTGACTTCGGCCGGCACAGCGCGAGCGCGACGGGCGGCGTGTCGAACTCGGTCCAGAAGTCGCCCTCCTCGACCAGCGGGAAGTCGATCCCGAGCGTGTCCCTATAGAAGGAAGACGCCTGCTGCATGTCTGGCACGGCGTAGACGACAAAGTCGATGGCCCTGGTCTTCATGGCGGCGATCCTTGTTGGCTGGTCGTGGCGGCGTGACGGGACGACGCGGCGTGGCGGCTAGCAGGCGGCGGGCTCGAGGTCCGTCGGCTCGACCTGCCCGAGGGCGAGGCGCTGGAGCCGGGTGCCCGTGGCCACGAGAGCGGCGCCCGCCAGTCCAACCGCGGCGCGCAGCGCGGCATCCACCCCGGCGACCGCGCGGACGACCAGGCGCGCCACCAGAACGCGGACGGCGACACCGCGCCCGCCGCGCTGGCCGCGTGCCTGAAGGACGAGGCGCTCACGCGCCGCCTCGGCGAGCAGCTCCTCCTGGTGCTGCCGGCCACGCAGCTCGGCGAAGAACGGATCGAACGTCATGGGTAGTCTCCCTCCTTGTGTCCCGGCTGTGCCTCGTGGGCCAAAGCCGTCCCGGCTGTCGGCGCCCCAGCGCAGCGCGAGCACGTCCAGCAGGACGAGCAGCGCCACCACGCCAATCGCAATCGGTCCCTCCACGCGCGTCCCTTCTAACCACTCAAATGCCAGTTCAGTGGTTACTGGTCCACTCTACACCGCGGCGTCTAACCAGTCAAGGGGTTTTTGGTGGTTGACGATTCCTGAACCAAAGTGAGAGGATTGCGCAAGAGTCGGTCGATGGAGGACGCGTTCTCGCTCGAGGGTGGGTGGCTGTGCCTGGGGTTCTGCAACACCGTCGGCTGGCATTCCGGGGCGTACCGCCGGGCGGAGCTCTACAGACAACTGAGCACTGGCGCAGCCCGCGCGGAAGGCGTCAGCGGGTCGGGCTGGGGGGAGGAGCACAACTGGGAGTTTTGTCCGGAGGTGCCCGGCTCCCACGAGCGCTTCGCCGACTACCGGGCGCTGATGAGCTGGTTCCTGCGCAAGCGCCAGATCGGCCTGGGGGAGGCCAAGCGCCTGCTGCGCGCGGCGCGGGCGCAGCCCGAGGCGGCGGAGCTGGTCCGCCGGCGGGCGATCTCCTTGCGGGAGACGCTGTACCACCTCTTTTCGGCGCTCTCCCACGGGGACGCGCCGGACCCGCGCGACGTGGCGGCGCTCAACGACTGGCTGCCGGAGGCGCTGTCACGGCGGCGGCTGGTCTACGCCGAGCGCTCTGACGGCGAGGCCGCCTTCACCTGGGAGCCGGCGGCGCCGCCGGACGAGCTGGGACGGGTGCTGTGGCCGGTGGTCTGGTCGGCGATGGAGCTGCTCACGTCCGGACCGCTCGACCGTGTGCGGGAGTGCGACAACGACCCGTGCGGCTGGCTGTTCGTGGACCTGAGCCGGAACCGGTCGCGCCGCTGGTGCGACATGCGCGACTGCGGCAACCGGGTGAAGGCGCGCCGCCCCTACCAGCGCGTCAGGGCCGCCTCCGCCTAGCCGGCCTCGCGCCGATTGCGTTTCCCGGCGCGCGGATGAATAATCGGTGAGGGAGCCGGCACGCGGGCCATTCCGCCGGTCCCGGAGCGAAGGAGGTTGGGCATGACAACACGATTGGCGACGCGGCGCGGCATCTGCGCCGCGCTGGCCGGAGCGGCGGCGCTGCCGCTGCTGGCGGCGTGCGGCGGGGCGGCCGGCGGTGGCTCGGCCGGGGCGCCGGCCGGGAGCAAGCAGCCGGTCACGCTCAAGTGGAGTCCGTACGACGGCGAGGGGCAGGCCATCGTCGACGGCGCGAACAAGGGCAAAGACCTGTTCAACAAGCAGCACCCCAACGTGACCGTGCAGATCTCGCCCGAGATCTACGACAGCTTCGGCACCAAGATCGACACGATGATCGCCGCGGGCGACGCGCCGGACGTGTTTGGCGGCAACGGTGCGGCGTGGCGCGACCGCGCCACGCGCGGCCAGTTCCTGGGCCTGGACAACTTCATCAAGAAGGATTTCAAGACCAGCCAGCTCAACGACTACGTCGAGTCCCACTACAAGGCCTTCAACCTCAAGGAGACGGGGCAGTTCTCGCTGCCCATGTACCTCGGGACGATGGCGCTGTACTACAACAAGGGCTGGTTCCGCGAGAAGGGCGTCGCCTTCCCCGACGACACGTGGGACTGGGCCAAGTGGCAGGACGCCATGCGCCGCCTGACCGTCGCGCCCGACCGCTTCGGCGCCGAGCTGATCACGCTCTCGCGCTCGCGCGCGCTGATGCTCCAGCTCCAGAACGGCGGCCACCTGGTCGATCCGAAGGACGACCTGACCTGCGTCATCGACCAGCCCGCGTCGCTCGAGGCGCTTCAGTGGATCAACGAGCGCGCGTGGAAGGACCACACCGCCATCCAGAACCCGGAGGCGCCGAGCTACGGCAAGAACGTCACCGAGCGCTTCTCGGTGGGGAAGGTGGCGACCTTCGTCGAGGGGTCGTGGCGCCTGGCGCCCATGGCGGTCGAGGTGCAGCCGGGGATCGAATGGGACATCGCGCCCCTCCCCAAGGGGAAGGTCAAGCGCTCCACCCGCGCGACGACCGACGGCTGGGCCATATGGCAGGGGAGCAAGAACCCCGACACGGCGTGGGAGTACATGAAGTACCTCCAGGGCGACGACTGGGGCGAGATCATGATGAGCGTGGTGGGGCTGACGCCGGCGCGCATCTCGCAGCAGGACAAGTGGGTCACCCTGGTCTCCAAGGCCTACCCGCAGCTGGCGAACAAGAACCTCAAGGCGTTCACCGACGCGGTCAAGCAGAAGTACGCCGAGCCCGAGGAGTTCTTCCGCTTCCACAAGGACGCCACCGACATCATCGATCCGGCCTACAACAACTCGGTGCGCGACAACAGGGAGAACGTCGCCACGACGTTCAAGGAAGTCGCGGCGCGCGTCACCGCGGTCCAGAAGCAGAAGGCCGGGAAGTAGCGCTCCCACCCTCACACCGGCGGCTACGCTCGGCGCCCGGAGATCTTGCGGGCGTCGAGCCAGCCGTGGTGCGTCGCGGCGTAGCTCACCTGCGCCGCGATCGGCCGCTCGAACCCGGGCTCGAAGTGCCCGGTGTCTTCGGGTGGCTCGACCAGCGCGCGCTCTTCCCCGAGCGGCGCGGTCTGTGAGGGGGTCAGACTCGCACTCGCCTCGCCCAGCGTGATGGTGACGCGCGTGCCGTCGAGGGCGACGCGCGCACGGCGTCCGAAGGCGTCCAGGTCCGCGGGCAGCGCGGGCAGCACGACCAGCCTGGAGAAGCCGCCGGTGGCGCCACCGGCGAGCTGCGTCGTCAGCAGGAGGTAACCCGGGGAGCCGGCGGGGAGCACCTTGTAGTCCTCGCACCAGCCCCAGTGGTCGCCGTACAGCGCGCCGTCGCGGCTGACGTGCCACTGGCACGCCGAGACGGTGAGCGAACCGGTCTCGCCGTCGATGCGCGCGGTGCGCGTCAGCTCGACGAGCAGGAAGCGCCGTGTCTCCTCACCGCGGATGCACGCCGCGGCGACGCTCGCTCCCACCCCGCCGAGCAGCGCACCGAACACCGCGCGCCGGCGCACAGGCACCCTGTGCAGATCGTACCCGCGGCGGGTCAGTCGCTCGTCAGGCCGTGGCCGCCGCGGGCTCGAGCGGATCGGCGGCACGCGCCGCGGTGAGCACCCGTGGACGCGAGAGCCACACCACGCACGCGGCGGCCGCGCCGGTGGCGCACAGCAGCGCGCCAAGCGCGCCGAATCCCGAGAGCGAGAGCAGCGCGCCGCCCAACGAGCCGCCGAGGGCGCCGCCCAGGCTGGTGCCCGAGCCGTTCAGCGTGAGCGTGGTCGCACGCCCCGCCGGAGTCTCGGCGACGAGCAGACGCGTCGTGACGACGTCGGCCGCGCCGAGCACCACCGCCGCGACGGCGAACAGCGCGGCCGCGCCGAGCGCCGGGAGCGGTAGGACAAAGGCGGCGCCTATCAGCGCGCCGGCCAGCAGGTGCAGCAGACCGAACGCGGCGCGCAGCGGCGGCCCGCCCCCCGGCAGCAGACGCCCGCCGATCGCCAGGCTGCCGGTGAAGTGCCCCGCGCCGGCGGCAAGGAACGCCCACCCGATCTGCTGCTGCCCGAAGCCGTGCCGCTGCGCGAGAAACGCGCCCAGATAGGTGAGGAAGCCCCACGCCGTGACGTTGCGCAGCGCGGCGCCGAGCATGATGCCCTGCACGCCGCGCGCGGTGGCTGCGCCGAGCAGCGGCGCGTAGGTGCGCAGCAGCTCCGCCGCCTTCGGTGTGGCGCCCGTGGACGGGTCCCTGGCGGGGAGGACCAGACGCAGCAGGATCAAGACGACCACCGCGGTCGCCGCGATGGCGACGAAGGCGGCGCGCCAGCCGTACGCCGCGGCGATGGCGGTCAGGACGGGCACGCCCGCCACCCCCGAGACCGAGACCGATGCGCTCACCAGGCTGACCGCGCGCCGTTGCGCGGCGCCGGACAGCTGGCCGCTGACGGCGGAGAGCGTGACCGGCAGCAGGCTCGCCCGCGCCATCCCGCCGCCCAGCGCCGTGACGACGAGGATGGCGGGTGTGACGGCCGTGGCGGTCGCGGCGGCGCCGAGCACGACCGCGGCGGCGCCGGCCAGGAGCAGGCGCCGCTCGCCGTAGCGGTCGGCCAGCGGGCCAATGACGAGGCCAAGCGCGGCGCCGAGCAGCATCGTGCCGGCGGGTACCTGCCCCAGCAGCCCGACCGGCACCCCGAACTCGGCGGCGATCGCCGGTAGGAAAGGGCCGACTGCCAAGCCGCTCAGGATCCCCAGAAACGCGGCGACGCACAGGACCGCCAGCACGGCGCGGGCTCAGACCATCTCGACGACCATGAAGTCGTCGGCGGCGCGTACAGGTCC
>DASTZM010000232.1:0-2119 GCA_035764305.1 Chloroflexota bacterium
GTCTGGCTTTCCTCGCGGAAGTGTCCGCCGCACGACTCGCTGCGGTGGAGCGCGTCGGTGGCGAGCAACTCGGCGAATTCGAGGTAGTCGGCGACACGCCCGGCGTACTCGAGCGTCTTGTTGAGGTTGTCGCTGCTGCCGGGAATGGCGGCGTCGGCCCAGAACTCGGCGCGAAGTTGCGGGATGCGGCTGAGTGAAGTGCGCAGCCCGGCGTCGTTGCGCGCCATGCCGACGTGGTCCCACATGACCAGCCCCAGCTCGCGGTGCAGGCTGCGCACCGTGCGCTGGCCGCGCAGAGACAGCAGGCGCTCGATCTGCCCCTGCGCCTCGCGTGCGGCGTTCTCAAACGCTTCCTCGCGGGTGTCGACCGAGGCAAGGTTGGCGCCAGCCAGATAACTAGGGACGCTGTAGGGCGCGACGAAGTACCCATCGGCGAGGCCCTGCATGAGGGCACTGGCGCCGAGCCGGTTGGCGCCGTGATCGGAAAAGTTGGCCTCGCCGAGCACGAAGAGCCCGGGGATGGTGCTCATCAAGTGGTAGTCGACCCACAGGCCGCCCATCGTGTAGTGAATGGCTGGGTAGATGCGCATCGGCGCGCGATAGGGGTCCTCTCCCGTGATGCGCTCGTACATCTCAAAGAGGTTGCCGTAGCGGTCCTCGATCGTCTCACGCCCGAGGCGAGTGAGCGCGTCCGAGAAGTCGAGGTAGACCGCCAGGCCGGTCTCGCCGACGCCGCGCCCTTCGTCGCACACCATCTTGGCGTTGCGCGACGCGACGTCGCGGGGAACGAGGTTGCCGAAGCTCGGGTAGCGCCGCTCAAGGTAGTAGTCGCGCTCGGCTTCGGGGATCTGCTGCGGTGGACGCTTGTCGCCCTGCTGCTTGGGGACCCAGACACGCCCGTCGTTACGCAGCGATTCGCTCATCAGCGTGAGCTTGGATTGGTGCTCTCCGCTGACGGGGATGCATGTAGGGTGGATCTGTGTGAAGCACGGGTTGGCGAAGAGCGCGCCGCGCTTGTGGCAGCGCCACGCCGCGGTGACGTTGGAGTTGAGCGCGTTGGTGGAAAGGTAGTAGACGTTGCCGTAGCCGCCGGTGCAGAGCAGGACGGCGTTCCCGGCGTAGCGCTCGATGGCGCCGGTAAGGAGGTCGCGGCAGATGATGCCGCGGGCGGCGCCGTCGGCGACGACGAGGTCGAGCATCTCGCGGCGCGCGAAGAGCTGGACGGTGCCGCGCTCCACCTGGCGCATGAGGGCCTGGTAGGCGCCGAGGAGGAGCTGCTGCCCGGTCTGCCCGCGAGCGTAGAAGGTGCGCTCCAGCTGCGCGCCGCCGAATGAGCGCGTATCGAGCAGGCCGCCGTACTCGCGGGCAAAGGGGACGCCTTGCGCAACGCACTGGTCGATGATGTTCACGGAGAGCTGAGCGAGGCGGTAGACGTTGGCTTCGCGCGAACGGTAGTCGCCGCCCTTGACGGTGTCGTAGAAGAGGCGCCAGACGCTGTCTCCGTCGTTCTTGTAGTTCTTGGCCGCGTTGATACCGCCCTGCGCGGCGATGGAGTGGGCGCGGCGCGGGCTGTCGTGGAAGGTGAAGCAGAGCACGTTGTAGCCCTGCTCCCCGAGCGACGCGGCGGCGGAGGCGCCGGCGAGCCCGGTGCCGACGACGATGACGGTGTGGCGCCGCCGGTTGGCGGGGTTGATGAGCCGGTTCTCGAACTTCTGCCGGTCCCACTTCTCCTCGAGCGGGCCGTCGGGGATGCGCGCGTTCAGCGTGTCGATCATGCGCGCACTCCGAAGAAGTACGCGAAGAGCGGGATGACGAAGAAGCCGAAGCCGATCAACACGGCCAGGACCTTCCCGCCGGCCAGGATCCAGCGTGTGTACAGCGGGTGGTCGGCGCCGAGGGACTGGAAGGCGCTGTGCACGCCGTGATAGAGGTGAGAGCCGACGATGACCATACAAAGGAGGTAGAAGGCGACGTTGATCGGATTGGAGAAGATGGCCATCTCCACGGCGTAGAAGTCATGACCGTGCTCGACGACACCAGGGGGCGGCGAGTAGCCGGCGCCGAAGCGCATCTGGGCGACGTGGATTGGAATGAAGATCAGCAAGATCAGACCGGAGAC
>DASTZM010000233.1:0-7025 GCA_035764305.1 Chloroflexota bacterium
GAGGTGCTGCGCCGCCTGGGTGTGATCGAGGGCGCCTACCTCCGCCCGCCGGCCGACCAAACGCTCGACGCCTACGACCTGCGCGAGCTGGACGAGATCATGGCCATCCAGGGCCCGCCGTTCTAGCCTCTCGCCTCTGGATGGCTCCGCGCAAGCGAAATGGCGACTCACACGCCGACACCGGCCGCCTGCTCATCTCCTGCCCCGACCGCCCGGGCATCGTCGCCGCCGTCACCGGTTTCCTCTTCGAGCGCGGCGCCAACGTCACCGACGCCCAGCAGCACTCGACTGATCCCACCGGCGGCACCTTCTTCATGCGCGTCGAGTTCGAGCTGCCCTCTCTCGGCGCGCGTGGCGCAGAGCTGGAGTCGGACTTCGCGCCGCTCGGGGCCAGGTTCCGGATGGACTGGCGCCTCGCCCACGCTGGCCACCCGCACCGGCTGGCGGTCTTCGTCTCGCGCGATGAGCACGCCCTGGTCGAGCTGCTCTGGCGCCAGCGCGCCGGCGACCTCCGCGCCGCGATCGCGCTCGTCGTCTCCAACCACCGCACGCTCGAGGAAACCGTGCGTATGTGGGGCGTCCCATTCCACCACGTCCCCGTTGCGGCGGACACGAAGCGCGCGGCGGAGGCGCACCAGCTGCGCCTCCTGGACGACGCGCGCGTCGACACTGTCGTGCTCGCCCGCGCCGTCGCCTGGCACGCCGACGACCGCGTCCTCGTCTACGGCAATCGGACGATCGTGTTTTCGTAGCGCCCCTAAGGCGCAACCTCCCCACACGAAATCAGCTGCCGCTCCACCGCCTCCATGTCCAGCTCGCCACCCAGCCCGGGCCCGTCTGGCAGCACCGCCCAGCCGCCGTCGAAGCGGATCGGCTCCTTTAGGAAGTGGTCGACGTGCAGGACATTGCCCATGATGTCGCTCGGCAGCGTGCAGGCCGGCGCGGCCGCGCACGCGTGCACGTAGGACAGGTCCATCGGCCCGCAATCGTTACCCGAGCCGTGCCAGACGGGGATCGACGCGTCTTTCGCCAGTCGCGCCATCTCCAAGAACTGCACCATCCCTCGCGGGCTCGCGTTCAGCACGTCGACGCACCCGCCTTCGATCGCCCGCCGAGCGTCTCCCACCGATCCGAGATGCAGCGCCAGCGGGATCCCCGTCCCGCGCATCTCGCGCCGCAGCCGGGCGTACGCGTCAAAGTCCTGTTTCGGGATCGGGTCCTCAAACACCGCCACGTTCCCCACCGCCCCCAGCGCCTGCGCCAGGTCCAGCGTCGCCTCAAGGCGCTCGAACCGGCAGTTCGGGTCGACCGTCACCGGCATGTCCGGTACCGCCTCCTTCACCGCCACCATCCGCTCGACCATCGGGTCGCCCAGCTTGCACTTGATCTTCATGCCGTGGAAGCCGCGCTTCCGACCTTGCGCGGCCCAGCGCGCCAGGTCCGCGGGCGAGCGCCGTCCGCTCCACCAGTCCACCTCCACACGATCGCGCACCGCGCCGCCCAGCAGGTCGACCACCCGCTTGCCCTGCGCCTTCCCCACCGCGTCGAACACCGCCATCTCTAGCGCCTGATACGCCGAGCCCGCGGGGATAGGCAGGTGCTCCAGCTCCACTTCCAGCAGGTCCTGCCCTAGTAGCGGGCGCGCCGCACCCACCAGCGCCTCCTCCGGCGTCCCGCGCGACGCCTCCCCTATCCCGACCAGTCCCTCCGACGTGTGCAGGCGAAGCAGATACTTGGGCACCTCGTCCCAGCGCGTCTCGCGGTACTCGGCCTCAGGCCCGTTGATCGTTCCCGGCTGCATGTGCTGGTGCACCAGGAAGTACTCGATTCGCGTCACGCGCAGGGGCATAGTCAAGCAGCATAATGGACGCGCAATGACCCAGAGCTCCAACGACCAGCAGCACACTATCCTTGTCCTCCCCTCGGGGCAGCTCTACGACGAGATCATCGACGCCGAGACCGAGCAGAAGCTCCAGTCGCTCGGGCGCGTGATTCGCTACCAGTCCGAGGAGCCCGGCGGCCGGCGCGTCGATCCTGACCAGGTGGCCGAGTTGATCGGCGAGGCCGACGCCGTGCTCACCTCCTGGGGCGCCCCCAAGTTCGACGAGAAGCTCCTCTCCCGCGCCACCAAGCTCAAGGTCATCGCCCACGCCGCCGGGACGATCAAGAGCTTCATCCCGCCTGAGGTGTTCGACCGCGGCATCGCGGTGACGCACGCCGCCGCACTCATCGCCGAGGCCGTAGGTGAGTGGGCGCTCACGGTCACGCTCATGTCGCTCCGCCGCGCCTACGACTTCGACCGCGCCATGCACGATGGCGCCTGGGCCAAGCGCGACTTTGGCTTCGGTGAGGCGCTCTACGGCAAACGCGTCGGCATCGTCGCGGCCAGCATGACCGGCCGCGCTTACATCAAGCTGCTCGCGCCCTTCGGCTGCGACATCGTCGTCTTCGACCCCTACCTCTCGGACGAGCGCGCCAAGCAGCTCGGCGTGACACGCATCGATTCGCTCAACGAGCTGTTCCGCACCAGCGACGTCGTCAGTAACCACGCCCCCACCACGCCTGAGACCGACGGGATGATCGGCGCCAAGCAGCTGTCGCTCCTGCGTGACGGCAAGCTGTTCGTCAACACCGCGCGCGCCCGCGCAATCGACTACCCCGCCCTCGTCAAGGAGCTCCAGTCCGGCCGCATCCGTGCCGCGCTGGACGTGTTCCCCAAAGAGCCGCTCGAGGCCGACAGCCCGCTGCGCGGCCTGCCCAACGTCATCCTTAGTCCCCACGTCGCCGGCGGGACCGAGGAATCGCGCAAGCGCCTCGGCGCCGGTATGGTCGAAGAGCTGCGCCGCTTCTTGGCCGGCGAGAAGCTGCAGTACGGCGTGACCAAGCAGATGCTCGCCACCATGGCGTAACTGGGCGTGCTGAAGCGCCACTGGGCGGCCGGCCTTGTGGCGCTCATCGCGCTCGGCGCGGCCGCGCTCAAGCTCTTCATCGCCCGTACGACGTACGGGTCGAGCGATGTCTGGTACTGGGAGACCTACCTCACCATGGCGCGTGAGGTAGGGGCAATCGAGCTGTATCGGACCGAGGAGCACTTCAACCACCCGCCCTTCACCACCTACGCGCTCCTCGGGCTGGGCTGGCTCGCTGACCGGACCGGTCTGGGCTTCCCCTTCTGGCTGCGCGTTCCCGCCACGCTCGCCGACGCCGGCAACGTCTTCATCCTGTGGCGGCTGATGCGCGCCCGTTTTCTTTCAGCCCCAGCAGGTCGCGGGGGATACCTCTCGCTCGCGCTGCTTGCCGCCGCGCCCGCATCGGTCATGATCTCCGGCTTCCATGGCAACACCGACCCGGTGGTGATGGGCTTCCTGCTGCTCTCGGTCTACCTGTGGGAGGCGCGGCGCAGTGCGGCGCTGGCTGGGGCGGCGTTGGGCATGGCGATCAACATCAAGGTCGTCCCCCTCGTCTTCCTCCCCGCACTGTTCCTGTACGTCTCGGGCTGGCGCCGCTTCCTGTACATAGCCGTCGCCGGCGCGGTCGTCTTCGTCGCCTCGCTCCCCTACATCCTCCAGGACCCGGCCATCATCAACCAGAAGGTGCTCGGTTATGGCAGCTACTACGGACACTGGGGGCTCTCGCGGATCCTCCAGGAACTCGCCTCGGAGGGCGCGGTCGCCGCGGCGCTCAACCGTCTCTTCCTTGACTATGGGCGCTACGTCGCGCTCGGGCTGCCCGCGCTCGCCGCGGCGGTGATGAATGGTCCGCACCTGCTGCTGGGGTGGCCCAGGCCACCGCTGTACGTGCAGTGCGGCGTCGTCGCTTCGCTCTTCCTCGGGGTCTCGCCCGGGTTCGGTCCGCAGTACCTGGCGTGGGTCGTGCCCTGGGCCCCCGGCGCGGGCGCGCTCGCCGCGGGCGCGTTCTACGTCGCCAGCGGGGTCTTTCTCTTCGCCGTCTACACGTACTGGGCGGGCGCCTTCCCGTGGTACACGGCGGACGCCCGTCCCTACGAGTTCGAGTGGTGGTCGCGTCCGATCGTCAACCTGGAGCTGCTCACCTGGGCCTCGGTGATCGTTGTGCTCGGCGCGCTCGTGAGCGTGGCGGCCGGACGCATGCGCCGGTGACTCATGGCATGGCCCCGCCTGAGGGTGTCCTCCGCTACCCGCTCAAGGACGATCCCTTCTCTAGCCACGCCGTCGTTGCGAGTGAGCTGCGCGCCCTCGCGGTCCGGGCGCGCGAAGCGGGTCGGCCCCCACCACTCGTCGTGGACGCCGGTTGCGGCTCGGGCCCTCTTGGCCAGCTCGTCGCCGGCGCGCCGCTCGAGCTGTTCGGGTTCGACTCCGATGAGCGCGCGCTCGACCACGCCCGCGCATCCGGCTACCGCGCTTCGCACGGTGATCTTCTCGGCGGCGCGCTGCCCGATGCCGGACGTCCCGCGGACGTGCTTGTCTGCGCCGACGTGCTCGAGCACGTGCCCGACTCCGCTGCTCTGCTCAACCGCCTGCTGGCCACCTACCTTCCGTCCGGCGGGACGGTCGTCGTCTCCCTCCCCAACGTCGCCCACTGGTTCGTGCGCGTCAGCCTTCTGCTTGGCCGCTGGGAGTACGCCGACAAGGGGATCCTCGACCGCACCCACCTCCGCTTCTTCACCGCGCGCACCGCGCAGCGGCTCCTTGCCGAGGCCGGCATCCGCGTGCTGCGCCGCCACAGCACGCCGCTTCCTCTGCCGGTCGTCAGTCACCTCTTCGGCCCCGGTCGACCGCTTGCTCCCATCCATGCGCTCAACTCGCGCGCCACCCGCGTCTGGCCCACCCTCCTCGGTTACCAGTTCGTGTTCATGGGAGAATGGGGGCCGCCGGAGGCCCGGTAACGAGGAGGGAGACATCACCATGAACCCGACGCGGCGTCACGCGCTGCTCACCGCGACATTTCCGGGTGCGCTCGCCGCGTGCGGCGTGCAGACGGGACCCAGCCAGTCCGGCGCGCCTCTCTCGCAGGAGACGGCGACGCTCACGTTCCTGGGGCGCGGTTCGGTCACCAACCAGCAGTCCTTCGAAGAGCTGGCCAAGCGCTTCACGCAGGAGATCGCTCCCAAGGTCACCGTCCAGTACACGCACGAGTCGGGCAACTTCGAGGAGAAGTGGCAGGTGCTCGCCACGGGCGGTACGCCGGCTGATGCCGGCTTCGGCACCGTCGCCAACTACAAGGTGCACGTGGCGCGCGGCACCGCGGCCTTTCTGGACGAGCTGGCCAAGCGCGACAAGCAGTTCAGGGAAGCCGACTACGACCCCTACTGGCTGGAGGCCCTGCGCTACAAGAGCCGGCTCGCCGGGCTCCCGTGGGACCCCGGCATGGTCGTCCTCATGTTCAACCGCGGCATCTTCGCCAAGGAAGGTCTGAAGCTGCCCGACCCCAACACGCCCATGACGTGGGAGGACACGGTCGAGATGGCCAAGCGCCTCACCAAGGAGTCGGCGCAGCTCGACCAGGTGGGCATCGAGGTGTGGTGGGACCGCATGTGGTGGCAGACGCCGCGCCAGATGGGCCTGCCCGACGTCTACAAGGGCGACGAGCACGTCCTGAAGCTTGATAGCCCCATCGCCATCGACGCCCTCCAGTGGCTTGCTGACCTGCGCACGAAGCTCAAGGCGTCCCGGCCCGTAGCGTATTCGGGACCCGCCACCGGCTTCGCCACCGGCAAGCTGGCGATGAACGCCGGCGGTGCGTGGGATGCCGCCAACCTGCGACGCGACATGCAGGACGACTGGGACTGGGCGCCGCTGCCGCAGTTCAAGGGGAAGCAGCGCGTCGCTATGGGGCAGGCATCGCCCTTCATCCTCGGCGCCGCCTCCAAGGCAAAGGACCAGGCGTGGCAGCTGATACGTTTCATGGCCGGGCCGGTTGGGCACGAGATCGCCATGGAAAAGGGCACCGCGCAGCCGATGCTCAAGGCCTCCCGCAACAGCCCGACCTACACCAAGCAGCGCCCGCCCCACGCCCACGGCGTCGTCGTCGAAGAGGCCAAGTACGGCGTCCCGCCTCCCTACGGTCCCACCTACACCGACGTGCAGGCGCTGGTCACCAAGATCATGACGCCTGTCTACCGCGGTGAGCAGACCGCGCGGCAGGCCATCACCGCCGCGGCCGGCGAGATGAAACAACTGATGGAGGAATCCAAGGCCCGCTTCCCCTAAGCTGCATGTACCCGCCGCGCCGGCTACTATCGGCGGCGGTGGACTTCCAGGGGCGCGTCGCGGTGGTCACCGGCGCCAGCCGGGGCATCGGGCGCGCCATCGCGCTCTCGCTCGCGCGCCACGGCGCCAAAGGGATTGTGCTCGGATACGCCAGTAATGCGCTGGCTGTGGCCGAGGTTGAGCGCACCGTGGCCGCCGCCGGCGCGGATGCGGTCAGCGTTGGCGGCGACGTCGCCCATGCCGCGGTCTCGAAGGCGCTCGCGCAAGCGTGCGTCGAGCGGTGGGGCCGCATCGACGCGTGGATCAACAACGCCGGAACTACGGCCGACGGCTCCTTCCTGCGCATGCCCGAAGAGAAGTGGCGCCGCGTGCTGGACACCAACCTGGAAGGGACGCGCCACGGCTGCGAGGCCGCCCTGGAGGTCATGTTCCGCCAGCGCGCCGGGGCAATCGTCAACGTCACCAGCGTCGCCGGGTTGGTCGGCACGCCCGGTCAGGCCAACTACGCCGCGGCCAAAGCCGCTATCGTCGGCCTGACGCGGTCGCTGGCGGTCGACTTCGGCCGGCGCGGCGTGCGCGTCAACGCCATCGCGCCCGGCTACGTGCGCACGGAGCTGACTGCCACCGTCGCCGACCACGCCACTGCCGAGGCAGCGCTGCTGGCGCGCGTCCCGCTCGGCACCTACGGGCGCGTCGAGGACGTCGCAGAGCTGACCGTCTTCCTGGCGGGCGAGCGCGCGGCGTACGTCACCGGCGCCACGTTCGTCGTCGACGGAGGTCTCACCGCGGGGCTCCGCCTGGGCACCTAGCGGTAGCATGTGCCCAGGAGAAACCGGG
>DASTZM010000234.1:0-8150 GCA_035764305.1 Chloroflexota bacterium
CGCGGTTCGGGCCGCTGGCGCCGCTGGCGATTGGCCTGTACTTCCGGTTTGGCGGGCCGACCGCGATCATCACGCCGCTCGTCGTGGCGCACGTCATCCTGGCGTTTGCCAGCGTGGCGTTCGTCGAGGTGGCGGCGGCGCGGCAGCGGCGGGGGATGGACCCGGCAGGGCCCTCACCCCAGCCCTCTCCCAGAGGGAGAGGGGGCTAGCGGCGAACGTGCTGGTCGAAGAAGGCCAGCGTCCGTGAGATAGCGAGGTCCCACGTCGGGCCGGAGAAGGTGTGGGGGGCGCCGGGGTAGGTGAGGAACTCGTGCGGTCTGCCGAGGGCGGTCAGCGCCTGGTCGAGCGCGACGCCGTGCTGGTACGGGACGCTGGCGTCGGCGGCGCCGTGGTGGATCTGGACGGGGCCGACGACGTCGGCGAGGTAGTTGCGGCCGCCCATGAGGCCGTAGAGGTCGGGCAGGTCGTCGGGGTGGCCGTACTGGGCGCGCACGTCGCGCTCGGGTCGGCGGAGCCAGTCACGCAGGTAGAGCCAGGCGTCGGTCGCGTCCGAGCTGACGCCGGCCCAGATGACGGTGGCATCGACGTCCTTGCTGACGACCATGATGCGCTCGGAGATCGAGCCGCCGTTGGAGTGGCCCCACACGCCGAGACGTGACGTGTCGGCCGCGGGATGGGTCTTGAGCGACGCGATCAGGTTGAGGGCGTCGATCACGTAGGCGGTCTCGAGGTGGGTGCCGACGGCGGTGCCGGGGGAGTTGCCGTGGCCGCGGAAGTCCGAGCCGGCGGTGAGGTAGCCGCGGGACGCGAGGAAGTCGCCCTCGCGCTTGGTGTAGTTGCTGGCGACGGCGACGTATCCCTGGGGCGCGACGAAGCCGTGGTTGACGATCAGCACCGGGAAGGGGCCCTGACCCTTGGGGACATTGAGGTAGCCGGTGACGCGGAGTCCGTCCGAGGGGTAGGTGATGAAGTAGCTGGTGTAGGCAGGCGTGTCGGCCAGGACGCGGCCGACCTCGATTGGACCGCCTTCGTAGGCGCGGGCGCGCAGGCCGGCGATGGTGCGCTGGTCGGTGGGGTCTTCGCCGGCGCGGGTTGGGACGGGCAGGTTGATCGGCGTGGCGGTCGGGGCGGCGGTGGGCGTGGGCGGCGTGATCGTGGGCGACGGCGGGACGGGTGTGGCGCTGGGCGGCACGACGCTCGGCGCGGCCTGCACCGGGCGGGCGGTGGTGTCCGGGTTTGCGGCAGCCGGCGCCGCGGCGGGCGGTTCGGAGGCGCAGCCGAGGAGCGCCGCGGCAGCCAAGATCAGGAGCGGTCTGATGGAGACAGCTTAGAGCAGCGCACCCTGGAACGGGACGTGCAACCCGTGCATTGAGGAGTCACCTGAGATGGCAGATCCGGCCCCGCGGCGCAGCATCCGGCGGTTCGACGTCTTCGCGGAGTACCGCAAGCAGGAAGAGGAAGAGCGCGGGCTCCCAGAGGACGAGGCGAAGGGGTACGGGCTGTGGGTGGCCAAGGTGGTGGCGGCGCGGGTGTACGGGCGAGGGTCGGCGATGGGGTCGTCGAAGGGTGGGAAGGACGGGCAGGGCGAGGACAAGGAACACCGGGTGGATGGCAAGTGGCACACGCTGAGCGACGAGGTGCAGGACGACCGGCGATTCGACGCCGAGGTGGTGCGGCGGATGGGCGAGGAGTTCTACGAGCGGGTGTTCGCGCCGGCGATCCGCCAGGCGCGTGAGGCGGGCAAGTCCTACGAGGCGATCCGCGATAGCATCCGCAGAGAGTGGCGGCCCGAGCCGGTGAAGCTGAAGGCGCGCGCGACGGGATCGCGCACAGCGGCGGGCAAGGTGACGAAGGCCGCGAAGACGGCGAAGCGGTCCGAGAAGAAGGCGGCGTAGGCGCGCGCGGCGGGGACGTCGCGGACGTCCTGGTCGTCGGGGCGGGTATCGCCGGGCTGGGGGCGGCGCGGGCGCTGCACCACGCCGGTCGGCGTGTGCTGGTGCTGGAGGCG
Organism: Chloroflexota bacterium; assembly: GCA_035764305.1. Classification (GTDB taxonomy): domain Bacteria; phylum Chloroflexota; class UBA11872; order UBA12225; family UBA12225; genus DASTZM01. Next base: position 2,009 of record DASTZM010000234.1, read on the forward strand.
CGCGACCGGGTCGGCGGACGGATCTGGACGCACCGCGAGCCGGGCTGTGACGCGCCGATCGAGCTGGGGGCAGAGTTCATCGACGGCGTGACGCCGGGGATCGAGGAGGCGATCGAGGGCGCGGGGATCCGCGTCGCGGAGACGGGTGGGGAGTCGTGGACGGCACGGGGTGGGAAGCTGACGCGGCGCGACCGGGGTGGGGCGGCGGTGGGGGAGATCTACGAGCGGCTGCACGCGGCTGCAGACCGCGAGCCGGACGAAACGCTGGCTTCCTTTCTGGAGCGCGAGTGCGGCGGGGCGCGATTCAAGGACGCGATCCCGCACGTGCTGGCGTACGTGCGGGGCTACCACGCGGCGCACGAGGAGCGGATTGGCATCCAGGGGCTGGTGTTCGGGGACGACGCGGACGACGACATTCAGGGGGACGTGACGCGCCGGGCGGTGGACGGGTACGAGCGGATAGTGCGGTGGCTGCATGACCAGCTGCCGCGGGGCGCGGTGCGGCTGGGGGAGGTGGTGCGGGAGGTGCGGTGGCGGCGGGGCGACGTGGTGGCGGAGACCCAGACGGGCGTCTACGCGGCGGCGCAGGTCGTCGTGACGGTGCCGCTGGGTGTACTGAAGGAGGGCGGTGTCGTGTTCACCCCGGACCTGGCGGGGAAGCGTGAGGCGATGGAGCGGCTGCACATGGGGTCGGTGACGAAGCTGGTGCTGCGCTTCCGGACGCCGTTCTGGCGGGCGCTTGACCCGCGGCTGGAGAGGCTGGGCTGGCTAAGCGTGCCGGAGCACGTCTTCCGGACGTGGTGGACGCCGTGCCCGTCGGAGGCGCCGGTGCTGGTCGGCTGGGTGGGCGGCCCGAACGGCGGCCGCCTGGCAGAGCGGGAGGACGAAGAGGTACTGCGCCAGGGGATCGAGGGGCTGGCGGAGGCGCTGGGCGTCGAGGAGGCGCGCGTGCGCGAGGAGCTGGCCTCCTGGCACGTCCACAACTGGGAGCGGGACCCGTACTCACGCGGGGCGTACTCCTACCTGGGTGTGGGTGGGCTGGAGGCGCAGCGGGAGCTGGCGGCGCCGGTGGCGGGGACGGTGTTCCTGGCGGGGGAGGCGACGGACGTGGACGGGCACTTCTCGACGGTGCACGGAGCGCTCGCTAGCGGATACCGCGCGGCGCGCGAGGTTCAGGAGGCGATCGGCGCGGGGCGGGACTAACGGGCCAGGGGCGGTTGCGCGGTAGGCGGTGCGGGCTTACAGTTGCGCAACCCGCGAGGCGGGCTGCCGTTCTTCTACTTCGGCCGATACCACCGGTCGTTCTGTCAATCGAGCCAGTGGCACAGCAAGCCCGCGTCTACGCACCGCCGACGGTCTCCGTGCAGATCGCGCGTCCCTGGGGGACGACCGAGGGCGTCCCGCTCGCCGGGGCGCGCCTGCGTACACGGCGGCAAACGCGCTCCCGCCGGGTGGAGTACGCGATGGGGGCGATGGCGCTCGTGGCGCTGTCGCTGGGCGCGTGCGCGCTGCGGCCCCGCGTGGCGCCGTCCCCAGCGGGCGTAGCGGGCGTGCATCAGGCCGCCGGCGCGGCGGGTCAGCCGGGACCGGGCGGGCAGCTGGTGGGCCCGCCGGCGCTGGCGCAGAGCGGACCGCCGGTGGTGGCGACGGTGGCCGGGGCGCCGCTGACGTTTTCCTTCGCGAAGTTCGAGGCGGACCCGGCGCTGGTGGCGGGCGCGGCGGCGGCGGGGGTGCCGTCGCTGTCGGGGGAATCGGCGATCGTGGTGGACGTGGAGCGGCGCGAGGTGCTGTACGCGAAGAACCCGCACAAGCGGCAGCTGATGGCGAGCACGGCGAAGATCATGACGGCGCTGGTGGCGGCGGAGCGGGCGTCGCTGGAGAAGGTCATAACTGTCCCCGCGGAGGCGACGCAGATCGAGCCGAACCACATGGGGATCCGCGCGGGGGAGAAGCTGACGCTGCGCGAGCTGCTGTACGGGCTGATGCTCGATTCGGGGAACGACGCCGCGGAGGCGATCGCGATCGGCGTGGGCGGCGGCGCAAGCGGTGGGACGAGCGTGACGGCGGCGCGGGCGCAGTTCATCGGCTGGATGAACGAGAAGGCGCAGCAGCTGGGGCTGCAGAACACGCGGTTCGCCAACCCAGCGGGACTGGACGACAAGGACGCGTACTCGACGGCGTACGACCTGGCGGTGCTGGGGGCGCACGCGCTGAAGGTGGCGGACCTGCGGGAGATCTACGGGGCGAAGGGGTTCACGATCACGGCGAGCAAGGAGCCGGGGCGCGAGCACGGGTGGTTCGGACCCGGGAACCTGAACAGTCTGATCGGGTCGTACCGCGGGGCGATTGGGATCAAGCCGGGCTACACGGAGGACGCGGGCTACACGCTGGTGGCGGCGGCGGAGCGCGACGGGCGGACGCTGGTGGCGGTGACGCTGAACAGCCGGTCCCACTTTTCGGACGCGACGCGGCTGCTCGACTTCGGGTTCGCACGCAAGCCCGAGTAATCGCCCGGCGCCCGTGGGGCGCGGCGGTCAGCGCGAGTCGACCTGGCGCCAGTAGCGCTCGTAGAAGAGCGTGTTGTAGAGCAGCGAGCCGCAGATGATGAGGACGGCGGCGGCGAGGAGTGCGGAGGCGGCGATGGCGACCCACCGGCCGAGGAGGGCGGGGACGGGGAGCTGGGTGACGAGGCCGAAGAGGGCGATGGCGACGGCGAGGCGCAAGGCGGTCCTGGGCAGCTCGCGGAAGAGGTAGCGCACCATGGCCGTGCGGCTCTGCGGGCGATGATAGCGCCGGTCGCGGGCCGGCGCGTAACGGCTAGGCGCCCTGAATGAAGATCTGGGTGTAAACGGTGCGGCCGTTGGGACCGAGGGCGACGCCGACGCCGACGAGGTTGTATTCGGGGCGGAGGATGTTTTCGCGGTGGGCGGCGGAGCGCATCAACTCTTCCTGGGCGCGGGCGACGGTGGACGAGTCGCCGTAAGTGTTGGAGACGATGTTCTCGCCAGCGAGGATGAAGGGGACGCTGCGGTCGTGGAGCAGACGGCCGACGGTGTAGCCGCCGATGTCGTGGCCGATGTAGTTGCGGGCGACCATGTCCTCCGAGCGCCAGCGGGCGATGTCGGCCAGGCGTGGGTCGGGGGTGAGAGCGGGCAGGCCGGCGGTAATGCGGTCGGCGTTGAGCAGGTCGAGGAAGAGCTGCTCGGCGGCGGAGACGTCGACGGACGCGCCGACGGACGCGTGCACGGGGCGGCCGGCGAAGAGGCTGGTGAGGGCGACGAGGAGGGCGATGAGCCGGCGCTTCATCTTCTACTCAGGAAACGGGCTGCGGCCGCGCGGGGCGGCGATCCGGAAAGCGATGTAAGCGGTTTGTAAGGTGAGGGCATGGTGCTGGGGGTGTGCCGGCTGGAGCTGCTGCTGCCGGAGAACCATTCTTTGAAGGGGAAGCGGGCGGTGCTGCAGAGCGTGGTGGCGCAGGTGCGGCGCAAGTTCAACGTGGCGATGGCGGAGGTGGAGGACCAGGACAGCTGGCAGGTGGCGGGGCTGGGGTTCGTGGTGGTGTCTTCCGACGGCCGGCACGCGGATCGGATGATCTCGGAGATCATCGACTTCCTGGAGCGGCGGGTGAACGCGGAGGGCGGGGCGCAGCTGGGCGGGTACGAGACGGAGCAGATCCACGCGTTCTAGGGCGGCCGGCGGGGTTCGTTTGGCAAAAGGGCACTTTCGAGGGAGTCCGGCGCGCACGCGTCAGTGAACGGAGGCGGGCACTTCACTCAACGCGGCGGCGACGGCGCGTTGGGGGTCGAGCAGCGCGGCCGGCCGCCGCGCCGCCCACATGAGGAACTCGACGTTTCCGGCCTGACCGCGGATGGGCGAAGGGGTGAGGCCGGCGAGGGGGAGCCCGAGCTGCTGGGCGGCGGCGATGACCTCGAGGAGAACGCGGCGGTGGACGTCGGGATTGCGGACGACGCCGCCCTTGCCGACGTCTGAGGCGCCGGCCTCGAACTGGGGCTTGACGAGGGCGACGAGGTCGGCCTGGTCTGCCATCACGGTGGTGAGGGCGGTGAGGACGAGGCGGAGGGAGATGAAGGCGAGGTCGGCGACGACGAGCGAGGCGGGCTCGGGGAGCTGGCCTGGAGTGAGGTGGCGGGCGTTGATGCCTTCCATGACGACGACGCGGGGGTCGGTGCGGAGAGTCCAGGCGAGCTGGCCTTTGCCGACGTCGACGGCATAGACGCGGGCGGCGCCGCGCTGGAGGAGGACGTCGGTGAAGCCGCCGGTGGAGGCGCCGGCGTCGAGGCAGACGCGGCCGGTGGGGTCGAGGTGGAAGGTGTCGAGGGCGTGGGCGAGCTTGAGGCCGCCGCGGGAGACGTAGGGGAGCTGCTTGCCGACTGCGATGTCGGCGTCGGGTAGGACGAGGGTGGAGGGGGCGGTGACGCGCTGGCCGTTGACGGCGACCTCGCCGGCGACGATGAGGGCGCGGGCGCGCTCGCGGGAGGCCTCGAGGCCGCGGTCGACGAGGGCGAGGTCGAGGCGCTGGCGGCGGCCGGAAGGCTCTCCGCGCTTTGTGTCAGGCACGGGTACGTTTCCGGCGAGAGTATGAACGGCAAGCCCGCGGCACCCTGACTGGCGCGGCGATGTCTATTCGGTTGCTCGGTTGTAAAGGTACGACGGCTGGAGCCACGACGGGGCAGGCCGTGTGTGCGGATGGGGCTTCGCGCGTATGCCTTTGTCCTGGTCAGGGCAGTCCGCCGATCGGCGGTTCACTTGCTGAAGATGACTTGTGGTGCCGGGTCCTTGCGATGAAGGTGGCGGGGACCCCGGCGAAATGCTTGTAAGAAGGTGACTTGACGAAGGTTTGCTTGCAGAGCCTGTCTGCGAACTGCCCGGATCAGGACAAAGACGCGGAGCGGGGCGAAGGGGGCGGAGCGAGAGCGGGCCGACTGGTGCAGAGCGAGAGCGGGGCGACTGGTGCAGAGCGGGTGAGCGGTGCGGAGTGGCGCCAGACGTGCGGTCTAGCGCCGCTGCACGCGTAGGGGCGGCGCGCGACCGGCGACCGGGTGGTGGGTGGCTGGCCCGGAAGCGTCCGGAGCGAGATCAACGGTGGTCGCGGAGAGGTGCGGGACGTCAGCCGGGAGTGGGCGCGGGGGGAGAACGTCGAGGACAGGTGCGTGGACAGCGATGATGGCTGAGGTGGTGAACAGGGTGATGGCGATAGCGATGACGATGCTGGCCGCAAAGCTGATCATGGATTTATCGATGTGCCTCTCACAATACAATGACGTAAAAGGGCCCAAAAATTTAGACCCCCCCTGGGGCGACAGCAGGTTCTTCGGGGGGTTGGCGCAGTGGGGCATGCGGCGGCGAGCCGTGCGCGCGGCTGGTGGGATCGATGGCGAAGCGGTCGCGGGAGGCTTCGAGGCCGCGCTCGACGAGGGCGAGGTCGAGGCGCTGGCGCTTGCGGGGTGTAGGCGTCGCGTCAGCCGCCGTAGGTGAGCTGGCTGACGACGCGGCCGGTCGGATCGACCAGGAGGGCGGAGTCGCCCTGGTTGTTCCAGACGTTCTGGCTGGTGGCGAAGAGGTCGGTGGGCGGGCGGTTCTGGGTCGAAGCGCCGTTGCCGCTGTGGAGGTTGACCGTAGCACCGGGCGGAAGGATGAACCCGGAGGGGAAGGCGAGCTGCTGGCCGCCGGTGCCGCTGCGGAGGGTCCAGCCGGTGAGCTCTTGCGGCGCGGTGCCTTCGTTGGCGACGACGACGTGCTCGGTACGACCTTCGTTGACGATGGCTTTGACGACGAGGCTCGCGCCGGAGGCGGGCGGCGCGCCGGTGGGGGTTGGGCGCGGGGCCTGGGACGTGGTGGGCGAGGACGTGGCCGTGCTGCGCTGGGGGTCAGGCGTGGGCGGCGCGGGTAGTGCAGCCGGCGTCGCGGTTGGTGGCGTGGGGGACGTGACGGCGGCGGCCGGCGCGGGACCTTCGGGCGGGCGCTGGGGCGCGGTGTCCGAGAGGCGTGGCCCGGTCTCCGGCAGCCCCCAGCCACGGCTGTTCGGCCAGTTGAGGAGTGGCCTGGGCGCGCGTGCGATCAGCAGGCCGCCCACGAAGCGGTCCGGAGCGAGGACGCGATCGTCGAGCAGGTCGGATCGGGC
>DASTZM010000235.1:0-2618 GCA_035764305.1 Chloroflexota bacterium
ACTTGCGGGATCACGTCGCTGCCGCCGTTGTGCACTCGCGCGCGGAGGCGCAGTCCATCCGGCGCCGCGGTGAGCGCGATCTCGACGCGCACCGGGAAGGTGCCTTCGGACGTTGTCAGCGTCTCATGGGTGAGCGTGAGGGCGCCGTCGCGCCGCATGATCTCCGGGCGGCCGTGCGTCCCTACCTCGACGTGGTGGCTCGGGAAGTGGGAGAGCGGCAGCGCGAAGCGCAGGAGCCCAGCTTCGGCGGGGCGGGCGACGAACGATGTCTCCGGCTCCGTGAGATGGAGCGCCGCCAGTGCGCCCGATTGGGGATCGATCTCCACCGTGCCAGTGGGAAGCTGCAGTTGTTCTCCGCTCATGACTCCATTACCAGCACCGGTCCGGCGCTCCTCTTTCGTGCTTGTTCGATTTCCGCCGCCGAGGCCTCTTCACTCGTGCCTTCGGTGAGATGGAAGACGCGTGCGCGGCCGCTCAGCCTCAGAGCGTCAAGCGGCGCGCCCAGCTGACACAGCCACAGCCGCTGCTCCTGGGACTGCAGCCCGAGGATCCCCTGCGCAGGCGAATCAAGCGGCGTATGCGACTGGGCGCTCACGCCGCTAAATAGGGCCGCGTTCAGGAGCCGGAGGGCGGTGAAGACCGGGCGCGGGTTGGAGAGGCGATCGAGCAATCCGTGCGCGGTGTCGAAGCTGCGGTCCAGGTCGATCAGCGGCGCGATCCACAGGCGCCCGTCCAGGAGGGAGGCGGCGGAGAAGAGCGCCTCGGCCGCGAGCGCGGCGTGCCCTTCTTCGCGCTGGTCCGGGAGGTCGAGCGCCAGGTCGACCGCGCCGATGCTCGCCAGCGGGCCGAGCTGCGCGATCTGCCGGGCGGTCTGCCACGCCGCAGCGCGCGGCGAGAGGCGGCACGCCACGCGGTCCACGCGGCAATCGTGCCTGGCCAGCCAGGCGTCCAGCTCCGCGAGCTCCGCCACGCGGAAGCCGATGCGCGTCCGCCCGTGGTACTGCGGCGGGATGGGAGTCTCGCGCACGGCGGCGGAGAGCGTGACCGGAAGACCGCTCCCGCGGAGGGAACGCAGCTGCGCCAGGCACGCCGCCTCGGGCAGCGCGGCCCCCGGGTGGACCACCTCTACCTCGTTGAGCAGTGCGGCGTGCGCCGCCACCGCTGCAGAAAGGTCGAGACGTGGCGACCACAACCAGGACGCGGTGACGGCCAGCCCTTCGGCGCGGAGCACCGGGAGCCGGCGCGACTCACTCTCGTCGGAGAGGTCGCTCTCGGGGACGCGCACGCGGCGCGCGCCCAGCTCAAGCAGCGCCATCGGCGACCAGTCGTTGCGCACGCGCTGGCGCACGACCGATGGCCAGATGGTCGGTCCCGGCGTCATGTGGCCGAGCGGATGGGTCGCCACCACGCCCAGGCGCGCGTGCGGCACATCGCGCGACGGCGGTGTCAGCACGAGCCGGCGTGGATCGGCCGGATCGAGCGCCGGCCGGGTTGGTGTCTCGTCTCCGGTGCGGATCAGCTGCACGCTCGGGCCGCGCGGCCGGCCGCCGGGCAGCGCCGCCGCGGCTGCGGTCTCGCGCACGAGGTAGAAGCCGAGCTTGGGTAAGTCGCTCCGCCCCAGGTCGGGCGGCAGCACGGTGAACGCCTCCGGCAGCCCGGCGCGTGAGGTCGTGGTCGACGGCGCCGCGAAGAAGCGCGTCCCGTCCAGATGGTTGATCGCCACGAAGTGGGTGTGGCCGGCGAAGACCACCTCCACGCGGTGCTGGCGGATCAGGCCGAGCAGCCAGGCGCGCGCCGGCTCGTCCAGGCTGTTGTACATGCCGTAGGCGCGCTCTTGGGGGTCGACGAAGAAGGGTGGGTGGTGCATGAACAGGAAGATGCGCTCGCCATGGTGCGCCGCCAGGTCCGCCTCGGCCCAGGCGCGCTGCTGCGCCGCCTCCGGCAGCGGCCCTTCCATAATGCAGCTGTTCAGCACCACGCCGTGGATGCCTGCCTCGTCGAAGCTGAACCAGGAGCGGCCGAAGATGGCGTCCCACCCCGCGAGCGTCTCGGGCGTGACCCAATTGGCGGGGCTGGTGGGATCGGGCTTGTCGCCGATGTCCATGTTCCCGGCGGCGACGTACGGCCGCAGACCGTACTGTGCGAACTGCGCCTGCGCTCCCCGTCGTGACGCCACCGCCTCTCCGGTCTCGGGGTACTCGTGGGTCACGTCACCCAGATGGACGACGAAGTCGGCTTCGAGCGCCCCCGCCAGCTGAAGCGCGCGCTCGGCACGGGATGGGAACTCCAGGATGGACTTCCACTCGCCACCCTGCAGCTCCGGGTGGAGCAGATAGTGGGTGTCGCTGAGCACCACCATCTCAAAACGCGCCGGCGGCAGGAGCGATCGATCGAAGACGGTCATGCGCCTGCCGCCGGCATCACACCCGCCGGAAGCTCCCCACCGGCGTTCACTCCCAGCCTCCGGCGCGCCGTCTCATAGCGCAGTACCGCATCCGGCAGCACATTCCCCATGTTGACGCCCGCCCCAAACTCCTTCACAAGCCATCCAACCAGCTCAGCCGGTCCCGAGTATGGCGTCCCGGCGATCCACGGCCCCGTCAGCTCGAAGATCAGGC
>DASTZM010000236.1:0-4027 GCA_035764305.1 Chloroflexota bacterium
CGGTCGCGGCTTTTGGAGTACGGGCGAGGTGCTCGCGGCGCGGCTCCCGGCGGCGGCGTTCCAGGCGGCCGAGCCGGCCCGGGCGACCGAGGCGGCACCGGAGGTGGCCGCCTCGGTGATTGCGCTGGTGCGTGGCCCGCGGCGGGTTGAGGCGGCGGACAGCATCGCGCTCATCGCGCGCGATGGGACGGTGCTGCTGGAGGTGGTGCGCGATCGCGCCGCGAGCAGAGGCGGGCGGTGGCCGGGCGACGAAGCGGTGACGGCCGCGCTGGGCGGCGAGACGGCGCTGGGGTTGAGGTGTTCCCGGGCGGCGGGCTGCGGGCCGTGGCGGTGGTGCCGGTGAGAGTGGGGGGCGGTGCGAGCAGTGCGGACGCGGATGCAGGCGGTACGACAGGGGGCGCGGTTGCTGGGGTGGCGGCGGTGACGTCGTTCATCGACGACGAGGTGGCGGACGAGCTGCGCCGGATCACGGGGTTCGACGTGGCGGATGCCGGGCCCGGGATCCCGCCCGGGGAACGGGAGCGGCTGTTCGAGGCGTACTTCCGTGCGGAGTCGACGAGCCGGGCCGCGCCCAGGGTGGGGCTCGGGCTGGCGATCGTCAAGGCGAACGTGGACGCGCACGGCGGACGGGCGGGGGTGGCGAGCGCGCCGCGGAAGGGGACGCGGTTCTGGGTGGAGCTGCCGGCCGCGAGTGGGTCGCTGGCCGATGGGCATTCGGAAGCAGACTTGGCACCCGAGGAGAGTGGCAGCGCGCGGGACCACGACGCCTGCGGGGCGCCTACCATGAAGGTACGTGCGCTGGCTCGGCCACCCTTCGGCCGATGATGAACTCGCGCGGGGCGAGGGGCAGAGGCGGCGCGGGCGACATCCGTCTCTGCTACGACGGCGCCTAGTGCGTGCCCTCGGGAGCTTCTTCGGTCGCTTCGACCGGCCAAGCGTCGCAGAGGTGGAGCACGCGCCAGGAGGAGGTCCCCACCTGCACGAAGAAGCGCCACTCGAAGTTGCCGCCCCGGAGGCCAGCCTGTCGCGCCGCAGGGGGCGTGTGGCGCACCTTCATCTCCACGCGCCGTATCTCCTCCGGTAGGGAGACGCCCCGGCGCCGGAGCGCGCCCTCCGGATCGTCGAAACACTCCTTGAGCGCATCACCGTCCGCCGCCAGTGAGATGAAAGCATGGGACGAGAGCACTTCCTGGACTGCCTTCAGGCCCTGCGCCAGCGCCGCGTTCGCCGCCATCGATTCGGTGTGCTCCCGTGCGGTCAGATCGGTACAGCTTACGGCGTCGCGACCCGGAGCCTCACGCCTCGCGCCTGAGCAGCAGCGCGTTCGTCACCACCGTGATCGAGCTCGCGCTCATCGCCAGCGCGCCGAACTCGGGGCGCAGGACGATGCCGAACGCCGGGTACAGCGCCCCCGCCGCCACCGGGATCGCGATCACGTTGTAGATCGCCGCCCAGAACAGGTTCTGCTTCATCTTGCGCACGGTGGCCCTGGACAGCGAGATCGCGGCCAGCACGTCGGCCGGGTCGCTCTTCATGAGGACGACGTCGCCTGCCTCGACCGCCACGTCGGTGCCCGCGCCGATGGCGATGCCCAGGTTCGCCTGCGCCAGCGCGGGCGCGTCGTTGATGCCGTCGCCGACCATGGCGACGAACTTGCCCTCGGACTGGAGCTGCTTGACCCCATTCGCCTTGTCCTCGGGCAGCACCTCGGCGAAGACGCGCTCGATCCCCACCTGCCTGGCCACCGCCTCCCCTGTGCGCCGGTTGTCGCCGGTCATCATGACGACCTCGACACCCATCTCCTGGAGCCGGCGCACCGCGGCGGCGGCGTTCGCGCGCACCGTATCGGCGAGCGCGACCACGCCTGCGGGACGTCCATCGACGGCCACCAGCGTGAGCGTCTTGCCCTCGCCCAGCAGCCGCTCGGCGTGTGCCTCGAGCTCGTCCAGCGGCACGCGCTCGCGCGCCAGCAGGCGCCGTGTCCCCACGAGTACGTCTTTGCCGTCGACACGCGCGCGAAGACCATGGCCGGCGATCGCCTCGAAGCCCTCGACCGAGTCGGGGATGGCGATCCCGCGGCGCCGCGTCTCGTCCACGATGGCGTCAGCGAGCGGGTGGCTGCTGCGCGCCTCGGCCGCGGCCTCGAGGCGGAGCAACTCGTCGGCCGAGAAGCCTCCCACCGACACGACGTCCGTGACGCGCGGCTTGCCTTCGGTGAGCGTGCCGGTCTTGTCGAAGATGACGGCCTGGATCTTCGCCGCCTGCTCGAGCGAGACGGCCTCCTTGAACAGGACGCCCCGCTTCGCCGCCACGTCGGTGGCCACCATGATGGCCGTGGGAGTGGCGAGACCGAGCGCGTCGGGGCACGCGATCACGACGGCGCTCACCGCGAAGGTCAGCGCCAGGAGGAGCGGCTCCTGCGCGACGAAGAGCCAGACCAGGAACGTGAGCACGCCAGAGCCGACGGCGACGAGCACGAGGTAGTGGGCGGCGCGGTCGGCGAGGCGCTGGGCCGGGGCTTTGCTGTTCTGGGCCCGCTCAACCATGGCGACGATCTGCGAGAGCGCCGTCTCGCTCCCCACCTTCGTGGCGCGGAAGCGCAGCGAGCCGCTGCCGTTGACGGTGCCGGCGATCACCGGGTCTCCCGGCCGCTTCTCGACCGGCAGCGACTCGCCAGTGACCATCGATTCGTCGACCGACGTCTCGCCGTCGATCACCTCGCCGTCCACCGGCACCTTGTCGCCCGGCCGCAGCACGACCACGTCGCCCACCACCACCTCACCGGCCGAGATGGTCACCGCCGCGCCGTCGCGCTCGACGACGGCTTGCTGCGGCGTGAGCTCGAGCAGCTTGCGTACGGCGTCCGACGACCCCCGCCGCGCCTTCATCTCCATCCAGTGGCCGAACAACAGGAACGCGGCGAGCATCACCGCCGCCTCGTAGTAGGTCTCGGTGCCCGGAGCGAGGAAGGTCAGGCCGACGCTGAACAGGTAGCTGACCAGGATGCCCAGGCTGACCAGGACGCTCATGTTCAGCACGCGCGACCGCAACGCCTCCCACGCGCCCAGGTGGAAGACGGAGGAGAGCCAGAGCGCGACCGGCGTCGCCGAGACCAGCATGATCCAGTCGTGCGGGATGCCGAAGGTGGGAAGTCTGAGGCCGAGCACGTTCATCGCCAGTGGCGAGTAGGCGACGGCCGGCAGACCCAGCACGACCGAGAGCCAGAAGCGGCGGCGCATGTCGGCCTCCATCGTGGCGGCCATGCGCGGGTCGGACATGTCGTGGTGGGCGTGGCCGCCGGGCGCGGCCGGTCCGTCCACGTCGCGGGCCGCGTGACCCGCGTGGGTATCGTGTGCGGCGTCCCCGCGCGGCGCCGCGGCGCCGTGGTGCATGTGCTCGTGCGACGACACCTCGGGCGTGGGCAGCGGGACCGGACTGCCCGAAGCGGACGCCCGGCGCGCCACCTCGCGGAGCCGGGCCTCGCTGGCCGCGCGGTCCGCCGTCTCGACGGTGACGTGCGCGTACTCCTCGGCCGGGTGCATGTGCACGCGCGTCACACCGGCTTCCGTCTTGAGCGCCGCCTCGACACGCTCGCCGCAGGCCGCGCACGCGAGCGGCCCCGTCGGAATGGTCAGCGTGACGCGCTGCGCGGCGCCCGCTCGCTCCGGGGGGTGGGTTTCCTGGCGGTGGCCCTCGTGGCCCTCGTGGCCCTCGTGGCAGGGGCGCGGGTGGCCGGCGGCTGCGGGGGTGTGGGTGTGCGTGCTGGTCATCGGGTGTACCTCGTACTTGCGCGAGACCGGGTGCGGCGCGCGAGGGGTGCGAAGCACGCGCACAGCTGCGCCGCGCGCTCGGGCGTGAGCGGCGCGGCGGCGAGCGAGTCGGGTACCGCGCGCAGGGCCTTGAGCAGACTGTCCTGGAGCAGGTCCTCGGCGACGCCGGGCTCGGAGATCCTCGACCGGACGTACGCGAGCAGCTGCTCGCGTACGTCCGGTCGAGGATCTCCGAGCCCGGCGTCGCCGAGGACCTG
>DASTZM010000237.1:0-2438 GCA_035764305.1 Chloroflexota bacterium
CCGCGGTCGCGCGGGAAGCGCGGCACGAACCCGGGGTCGACCACGCCGTAGGAGACGTACGCGCTGGTGTGCGCCTGCGGGCGGTTGGGGGTGATGCGGTCGAACCGCACCGCGAGCACATCGCCGGGCTCGGCCCCCTCCACGTAGAACGGCCCGGTCTGCGGGTTCCCACCCGGGCTCCGCTGATTCAGCTCCTTGTCGCGCCCGCCCGAGTCGACCGTCCAGGTTTCGACGGTGTCGCCCGACGCGATGCGCAGGGCCGGCTCCCAGGCCCCAATGGCGATGTGGAACTGCGTCGGCTCGAAGCGGTGCGTTTGTGACATGGGCCGGAGGTTACCCCTCCAGCAGCAGCGTCTCCGGGTCTTCGATCAGCTCCTTGACGCGGACCAGGAAGCTGACGGCCTCTTTGCCGTCGATCACGCGGTGGTCGTAGGTCAGCGCCAGGTACATCATCGCGCGGATCACCACCTGGCCGCTCACGGCCACCGGGCGCTCCTCGATCTTGTGCATGCCCAGGATGCCCACCTGCGGTGGGTTCAGGATGGGCGTCGAGAGCAGCGAGCCAAACACGCCGCCGTTCGTGATCGTGAACGTGCCGCCCTGCAGCTCCTCGGGCTTCAGCTCGCGGCTGCGTGCGCGTTCGGCCAGGTCGGCGATTCGACGCTCGATCTCGGCGAAGGTCTGCCGGTCGGCGTCTCGCAGGACCGGCACGACCAGTCCCTCCTCGGTGCTGACCGCGACGCCGACGTCGTAGTACCGCTTGAGGAGCAGGGAGTCGCCCTGCAGCTCCGCGTTGACCGACGGGAACGCCTTGAGCGCGCCGATGCAGGCCCGCGTGAAGAAGGACATGAAGCCCAGCGAGACGCCGTGGCGCTCCTTGAAAGAGTCGCGCCGGCGTTTGCGCAGCTCCATGACCGCGGTCATGTCGACCTCGTTGAAGGTCGTCAGCATCGCAGCCGTATGCTGCGCCTCCACCAGGCGGCGGGCGATCGTCTGGCGCCGGCGCGAGAGCGTGACGCGCTCCTCGGGGCGCGCGGCGGAGGCTGCCGGCGCGGCCGGAGTGATCACCGGACGCGAGGCCGGGGCCGCGCTCGTAGGGGCCGGGGCACCAGCCCCGGTCGGAGCCGCAACCGGCGCCGCCGGCGGTGCGGCCGGCGCCGCCGGCGCGCCGGGCACGCCCGTCGCGGCGGGCGCCTGCACCTTGTCCAGGACGTCTTCCTTGGTGATACGCCCTCCCGGGCCGCTCCCCTGGACGCCGGCGGGGTCGATCCCGTGCTCCTCGGCCACGCGCCGCGCCACCGGTGTCACGTGGGGCGCCTCCCCCGCATCACCTGCCGGCGCCGGCTGGGGCGCCTGCGCCGGCTGCCCCGACTGCGGCGGTTGTGGCGGCTGCTCCGGCTGCGGCGCCGGGGCGCGCGGCGCCTGCTGCGCCTGCGCTCCGTCAGATTGCGCCGCGGCTGCCGTCGCCGGCGCTGCCGTCGCCGGCGCCGCCGCGCCGTTGGACGCGCCGTTCGCGATGATCCCCACCACCTCTCCCACTTTGACCGTCGCCCCCTCGGGGTGAATCACCTTCTCCAGCACACCCGCCTCCTCGGCGGCGACCTCGACGTTCACCTTCTCCGTCTCGAGCTCCAGCAGTGCATCGCCCACCTGCACGGCGTCGCCCTGCCGCTTGACCCACTTGGCCACCGTGGCTTCGACTACCGATTCACCGAGCTGCGGGATCTTGATTTCACTCATGATGCTTGTCCTTCTGGGCGGCCACGGCGACGGTGGCGGCGTGGGTCAGTCCTTCGAATGCCTCCGCGACGATGCGCGCCTGCTCGGCGGCGTGCCACGCCGGTGTCCCCTCTGACGGACTCGCGCGCTCGGGGCGGCCGACGTAGCGGATGCCCCGGCCGTTGAGCAGCGCGCCGAGGCGCGGCGCCACGAACGCCCACGCCCCCATGTTCTGCGGCTCCTCCTGGAGCCACACCACGTCCTGCGCGTTCGAGTAGCTCGCCAGCACGCGCTCGATCGCTTCCGCGGGGAAGCGGTACAGCTGTTCGACGCGCACCAGGGCGACCGCCGAAGCACTCTTGCGCGCCTCGCTCGTCGCGAGGTCGACGTACACCTTGCCGCTGCACAGGACGACGCGCCGGACCCCTGCCCGATCCGCGCGCGCGAAGAACGGGTCGTCGAGCACCGCTCGAAACGACGTGCCCTCCGCGAAGTCGGCCGGCGGTGAGAGTGACAGCGGGTGGCGGAGCAGGCTCTTCGGCGTCATCACCACCAGCGGGCGCGGCAGGTCGCGCAGCAGGCGCGCTTGCCGGCGCAGCAAGTGGAAGTACTGCGCCGCCGTCGTGCAGTTGACGATGCGCATGTTGATGTCGGCTGCGAGCTGCAGAAACCGTTCCGGCCGCGCACTGGCGTGGTCGGGGCCCTGCCCTTCGTGCGCG
>DASTZM010000238.1:0-2089 GCA_035764305.1 Chloroflexota bacterium
GTGAGCGTGCCCCCCGCCGCCACGGCAACCGCACGCGCGATCGCCAAGCCCAGCCCGGTGCCGCCTTCACCGTCGCGTTCTCTCGGCGCCAGCCGGACGTACGGCTCGAAGATGCGCTCCAGTTCGGCCTCGGGGATGCCCGGACCATCGTCGGCCACCCGGCACGTCACCGCGCCCGGCGCCCCGGCCTCGACGGTCAGGCGCACGCTCCCACCGTCGGGAGCCGCCGCCAGCGCGTTGGTAACCAGGTTCTCCAGGATGGTCCGCGCGCCGGTCTCGTCGATCGCCGCGCGCTCGCCAGTCTCGGCGTCGCACGTCAGGCGCACGCCGCGCAGCCCGGCACTCGCCCCGAACCGCGCCACCATCTCGCGCGCCACCGCCGCCAGACCGACGCCGCGACCCTCCTCTCGCGCCGCGCATGGCCCGACAGAGTCTCCCGCTCCACCCGTGCGCACCTGTTCCAGCAGACGCCCCAGCGCGCCGCGCAAGCGCTGCGTCTCCGCGCTGATCGTGCGCGCCGCCTCGGCGCTCCCCGCGGAAAGCGCATCGCTGCGCGTCAGAAGCGTGGCGAAGCCGTGGATCGCGTGTAGCGGCGCCTTGAGATCGTGCGCCGCGCGCAGCACCGCGTCCCGCTCGGTCGTTTCGGTGGGACGCACCGTGACGCACGCCGCCACCGTGGCGTGCGCCACCGGCGCCGCGCGCGCGTCCCACCGTCTCCCCGCGTCGTCGAAGCAGACCGTCGCAACGCCCTTGCGGTCGAGCGCCAGTGCCGCCGCCTCGCGGCACGCCGCCGCCGGCGCCCCGCTCGCCCACCGCCCATCCGCCGCGACGAGCCAGCGCGCCGCCGCCCCGACTCGCACCGGCGCCAGCCGCGCGTCGCACAGCACGATCCCATCCGGGCTGGCCTCGAGCAGGGCATCTAGGAGCGCGTCATCCCCGACCACGGCCGTGGACTCCGCCGCCGGTTCCGCCAGCGGCGCCGCCACGGTCACCCGAGTGGCTCGAGCCGGTAACCCGTTCCCCGCACCGTGACCACATAGCGCGGGCGGTGCGGGTCGCGCTCGATCTTGCCCCGCAGCCGGGCCACGTACGACTCCAGAGACCCTGCCTCCTCCGCCGCGCCGTGCGACACCTCTCGCAGGCGGCGCAGTAGCTCGTCACGCGGCCACGCGTGCTCCGGGCGCGACATGAGCAGATACAGCAGCTGGCACTCCGTGCCCGTCAGCGAGATCGGACCGAGCAGGTCAACCCACGCCTGGCGGTCGATCGGCCGCAGGCGCACTTTCCCCACGCGCAGCGTCGCGCCCGACGGCTCCGCTACCACGCGCCGCGTCCGGCGCAGCAGCGCGTTCACCCGCTCCAGCAGCTCGGACGGGTCGAACGGCTTCGGCAGGTAGTCGTCCGCCCCCGCGCGCAGTCCCGTGACGCGGTCCTCCACCGTCCCATGCCCAGACACCATCAACACCGGCAGGGCGCCGGCGCGGCGCAGCGTTCGGCACAGGTCGAGCCCCGATGTCCCCGGCATCGCCACGTCCAGCACCAGCAGGTCCGGCTCCCCCGCCGCCAGCTGCTGCAGCGCGCCCGCGGTGCACGCCGCGTCGCGCACCACGTGGCCGCCGTGCGTCTCCAACACAAACCGCATCAGCGCGCGGTTGGCGTCGTCGTCGTCGGCGATCAGGATGTCGGCCATAGCGGCGGGCTGATGCGAAGCAAGGCGCGGCGGTCCCGACGCTGGCGGTTTCGCAGGGAATCGCCCGCCGGGCCGTTCGAAGCTTGCAACGCTGCAAGCTGACCCGTGTTGCGTGACCGAGTCCCTTCCCTACAGCGTGAACGTGTGATTAGTTCACACCAGCCGGGCTTCCGGAACCAAACTCACGAAAGCGACGAGGAAGAAGAACACATGCGTTGGGGCGACAAGGCACTGCGGACCCTGATCGTCATGGCGGGTGCGGCGCTGGCGCTGGCGCTGCCGCTCACCGCCCTGGCCAACTCCGGCTGGAACTAAGCCATGCGCTGGAGCTGATTCCCGGTACGGGTTAGAGGGCTAGACGGCGCTGGCCCCCTCCTTTGGGAGGGGGCCAGCGCGTTT
>DASTZM010000239.1:0-10641 GCA_035764305.1 Chloroflexota bacterium
CGATCGCCAAGAACGCGAACGTACTGAAGCAGGTGCTCAACCCGTGGGAGGACGGCGACGCCTACTTCACCGGCCTGAACCGCGGTGAAGTGTTCCCCGTGACGCCGAAGTTCGTGCCGCAAGTCCGGGACACGTTCGACCGTGAGGAGAAGCTGGCGCACGCCGGCACCAAGACCGTGCGCGACGCGATGCAGACAGCGCACACCGAGATCGCACCCATGCTCAAGGAGCCGTTCTAGTGGCGGGGCCGGCTCCCGTTCTGCCGGGGCAGGGGCGCGTGCCCTACACGCCGCTCCCCCGGCGCCGCCCGGCCTACACCGGCCCGATCGTCGTCGCCCGCCACGAGGGGATCGTGCGCCAGAAGCCGTACGGCCAGCAGATCGACCTGCTGTGCCAGGACAACATCGGCGACGAGCGCTTCACGGTCGCCGAGCGCACCTACAACCCGGGAGCGGTTGTCCAGGTGGAGCAGCGCGATAGCGAGGCGATCCATGTCTTCTCGGGACGCGGCGAGTTCCGGGCGTGGCCGAAAAACGTACCGGAGGACATGCCCGTATTCTCGCCGCTGCTGCCGGGGATGGAGATCGTGGTCGACCAGCACGTGCGCCACGAGATCCGCGTGACCGGGCCCGATCCAGTGGTGACGCTGGTCACCGCCTCACACCTGGACTTCCCCGCCTACCCGCACCACTACCCCGCCATCTTCAAGCCGGGCAGGGGCAACTCGCTGCACATGCACGACAACCGGGTGGAGGCGTTCTACGTCGTCTCAGGACCCGGAGCGCAGAGCATCGCCGATGAGTCAAACCACGAGGTGCGGGATGTCATCGTCCCACCCGGTGGCGTCGGACACAAGCCGATGTACGTCTACCACCGGCAGTTCAACCCGTCGGACCCGAACGATCCGAATGCGGAGGACTGTTACTGGATCCACTCCATGGTGGTCTTCACCCATCGCGGCAGCCGCTTGCCGCAAGTTCACCTGCGGATGCACGAGCTGGACGGCAAAACGCCGCGCTGGGAGAACACAAGCCACCTCTAGCCGGCGATCCCGGGCTAGAGGTGGCCGCAGCGACTTAGCGGTTCAGCCCAGGTCCCCCCACTGCTGAAGCAGCGCGGTGACGTCCCGGTCGGCCTGCTCACAGGCCACCTTGGCGGACTGCTTACCGTTGAACGCCTCGTTCAGCTGCTTCGAGATGGCGCTGCTCAGCTCCCCCCACCGCGCATGCTCCGGGGTGGTGCGCGCGTAGTCGAGCGCCTCCAGGAACACCTTCATGTTGCGCGGCGGCAAGTCGGGGCGGAGGAACTCGTTGGACTTGGTCCACGACATGACGGCGGGCATCGAGACGGCCGTGATCGCCGGCTTCTGCAGCAGGAACTTGATCCACAGCCAGCCCTCCTCGGGATGCTTGGACTGGCTCGAGATGGGGCGCACGACTCGGTCCATGTTCGTCGCGCGCTGACCCGCGAGCTTGGGCAGGTGCGCCACGTCGAAGGTCTCGAAGGTCATCTTGGGGTCGGCGCGGTAATCGGTGACGCGTGCCACCAGGTCGTCCATCATGGCCACCTGCCCCTGCGTGTACCAGACCGAGTAAGGGCGGGACGGGTGGCTGCCGAGGGTATCGGCAGTGCCGACCACGCTGTGCTTGAAGCGGATGTCCTGCAGCATCTGGACCGCGTCGATTGTGGCCTGCGTGTTGAGCGCCGAGCGCCACTTGTCCTCGCCCTTGGGGACGATGTAGTCGCCGCCGTTGCGCCACAGCCAGTGTGCCGTGTTGTTGATCGCGTAGCCGTAGCGGTCGCTCTTGCCTCCGACGGCGGGCGTGGTGAGCTTCTTCGCGGCGTCGAGGAACTCGCTGAAGCCCCACGATTGGTCGGGCGCCTTCACGCCCGCGTTCTTGAAGAGCGACGGGTTGTAGTACAGGACGTGGGGCGAGACGCGGCCGAGCACCCCATGCACCTTTCCCTTGTACTTGCCGCTGTCGCGGTGCTTGGGCCAGAGGTCGTTCCAGTCGAACCCCTTGCCCTGGTCGCGCTTGATGTAGTCGTCCACCGGACGCGTCCAGCCGTCCTTCGCCGGCGGCCCGAAGTCCGGCGTCGATATGTCGAACACGTCGGGCGCGCTCCCGCCGGCGACCATCGTCTTCAGGACGGTGAGATAGTCGTCGGGCTTGAAGACCAGGTCCACTTTGACGTTCGGGTACTGCTGGGTGAACTGGCGCGCGGCTTCGCGGTTCATCACGCCCAGGCCGCTCTCGGTGCCCCAGTGGGAGAAGCTGATCGTGACCGGCGCGGCGCCGGGCCTATAGGTGGAACCGCTCTCCTGCGCGCCACAGCCCACCGCCGCGAGCGCGGCGGCCCCGGCGAGGCCCGCCAGACCGGCGCCAGCCACCTCTCGCCGCGTCGTTCCGATCGTCCTGATACCTGTCATCGGCGTCACACTCCTTCTCACTGTCTGGAAGCCTTCTCGTCGAACATCGCGTTGTCGTAGGCCCTCACCACGTGCTCCGCGTCGATGCGGGTCGGTCGATCCTGCCTCCGCGGTGCATCATATGCCGAAGATGACAAATCGTGCAGCGCCGACCGACCCGTACGTGATCGATGGCAGACCGTTCGTCGGCATCCAGGTGGGGGCGGTCAGCTTCGTCGACGAGGGGACCGAGGCGGTGCTCGACCTCTTCCGCGAGAAGGCCGGCGCCAATGCCGTGCTCCTTGCCAGTCACACGTTCGACCGCGGGACCGGCGGGCGCCAGATCGCGGGGCACCCGCTGCCCGACCACGGTGTGCAGGAGTACGACCCCGAGTTCCGCGGCGGGAACTTCGCCACGATCCACCCGCAGTTCTACGGCAAGACGACGATCGGCGACTTCCGCGCGCCTGACCACGGCGACCTGGACATCATCCAGGAAGTGATCGGCCCGGCGCACGCTCGGAACATGCGCGTGTACGCCTGGATCAACGAGAACCCCCACGGCCCCATCCCGCGCTACGTGCCCAACTTCCCCAAAGTGCTCGAGATCGACGTGCACGGCCGGCGCGCCCACACCCCGTGCTTCAACCACCCCGACTACCGCTACTGGTGGCTGTCGATCGCCGAGGATCACGTCAAGAGCTATCCGCTCGACGGACTCGCGTGGTGCTCGGAGCGCCAGGGGCCGCTCGGCAGCGCGATCGGCGGCCAGGGCGCCGCCGGGACGACGTGCTTCTGCGAGCACTGCCGCGCCATCGCGCTCGAGCGCGGGATCAGCATCGAGCGCGCGAAGCGCGGCTATCTGGCCCTGACCGACTTCCTCGCGGCGTGCCGGCGCGACGAGCGTCCCGCCGACGGCTACTTCGTCACGTTCTGGCGTCTGCTGATGGAGTACCCCGAGATCCTGGCGTGGGAGAAGCTGTGGGTCGACAGCCAGCACGGCATCTACGGCGAGATCTACGGCACGGTCAAGGCGATCCGGCGCTCCGTGCAGGTCGGGTGGCACGTCATGCACCACAACTCGTTCAGCCCCTTCTACCGCGCGGAGCAGGACTACCGGAAGATGGCGCCTTACTCCGATTTCATCAAGGTCGTCGCCTACCACAACTGCGCCGGGCCCCGGTACGCCAGCTTCCACCGCACGCTGGCGCACACCATCTTCCACGACGCGCGGCCCGAGGCGTCGCTCGAGCTGATGTACGGGATCCTGGGCGTGGACGAGGCGCCGCTCGACGCGCTGGCGACGACGGGCTGGTCGGCCGACTACGTGCGGCGCGAGACGGCGCGGGCAGTGACCGGCGCCGGGGACGGAGTGGCGATCCTGCCCGGGATCGACATCGACATTCCGACCGGCCCGGACCAGGCCAGATGCACGCCCGAGGGCACCTCCGCCGCGGTGCGCGCAGCGTTCGAGGGCGGCGCAAGAGGGGTGATCCTGTCACGCAAGTACTCCGAGATGCAGCTGGAGAACCTCTTCGCCGTGAAGGACGCGATACCGGCGTCCGTCTAGCCGGCGCTCACGCGCCCGTGCCGATCTCGCTCGAGTCGGCCGTCCACTCGGCCGCCTTGCCGCTGAGCGTCAGCCCCAGACCGGGACGATCGGGCACCACCATGCGGCCGTCGCGCAGCTCGAGCCGCTCGTTGAACAGCGGCTCGAGCCAGTCGAAGTGCTCGACCCACGTCTCGCGCGGCTGCGCGGCGGCGAGGTGCAGGTGCAGCTCCATCGCGAAGTGCGGCGCGATGGAGACTCCTTTGTAGTCCGCGAGCGCGGCGATGCGCATGAAGGGGGTGATGCCGCCCACGCGCGGTGCGTCGGGCTGGAGGATGTCCGCGGCACCAGCCTCCAGCAAACGCGCGTGCTCGGCGACGCTGGTCAGCATCTCACCCGTCGCGATCGGCGTGTCGAGCGCGTCGGCCAGGCGCGCGTGCCCTTCGGCGTCGTCGGAGGCGAGCGGCTCCTCGATCCACACCAGGCTGAACCGCTCGAGCACGCGCCCCATGCGCATCGCGGTCGGACGGTCCCACTGCTGGTTGGCGTCGACCATCAGCGGGACGCTATCGCCAATCTCTCTTCTGAACGCCTCTACCCGCTCCAGGTCGACGCGCGCGTCGGGGTGGCCGACCTTGAGCTTGATGCCGCCGACGCCGCGCTCCAGCGCGCCGCGCGCATTCTGGATCACCTCCTCCAGCGGAGAGGAGAGGAAGCCGCCCGACGTGTTGTAGCAGCGCACCGAGTCGCGGTACGCGCCGAGCAGCTTGGCCACTGGCAGACCCGCGCGCTTCGCCTTGAGGTCCCACATGGCGACGTCGAACGCCGCGATGGCCTGGACCGCGAGACCGCCCCGCCCCACCGAGGCGCCGGCCCACTGCAGTTTGTCCCACAGCCGGCCGGTGTCGCTGGGGTCCTCGCCGAGCAGGTCGGGTGCGATCTCCCGCGCATGAGCGTAAAGGCCCGGGCCGCCGGCGCGCTTGGAGTAGCTAAAGCCCAGTCCGCGCTGCCCGCCGTCGGTTGCCAGCTCGCACAAGAGCATCGCCACCTGGGTCAGCGGCTTCTGACGGCCGGTGAACACCTTTGCGTCGCTCGTCGGCGCGCGCAGCGGCACGTACGCGAGCGCAAGGCGAATCCATGAGATGCCGGGCGCGCGGGACATGTCGGCCGTCCGACTCTACCCCGCTGCCTGCGCGGCTGGGCGCGGAGACTACCTGGCGCGGAAGGCGGTGAGGGCGGTGCGCAGCCAGGCGGCGAGAAGGCGCGTACCAGCCAGGCAGCGGGGCTCGCTTAGGAGGACCATGTCGCTTGGCTTAAGTATACCTAACACCCATCCTTAGGCGCAACGCTGGTCCGTCGCTCCACGAGAACGGCGCAGCCCATTGGGGGGTGACGGCGCGCTACCCCGGTCGGAACGCCTCCACCGTCGGGAGGTCGCGCTGCGGGTCCTCGCTGCACCCGCCCACGGCGTAGAGCGCGCCGCCCAGCGCTTCCAGGCCGTGGCCGTGACGCGAGGTAGGCATCGGCGGGTGCAGCGTCCATGTTGCGCCGCCGGGGCGGAGCGAGAAGTGGTGCTTGTGCAGGAGGACGTGGATCCGCCCGCCGAGCATCGCCGCGCCGAAGTTGGAGACCGGCTGAGGGAGCGGCGGCGCGTCGCTCCAGCGATCGGCCACCGAGTCGTAGACGAAGACGCTCGTCGTCGGGCGCCGGTCCGGCCCCGAGCCGCCAATCGCGTAGAGCTGCCTGCCCGCGGCGACGAGCGCGAGATTGAACCGGGGCGCCGGGAGAGGCGACCGTTCAGACCACGTGCCGGGCTCGAGGTCGAGCTGCTCGACGGCGGCGATCGCCTCGCCGCGTGAAAGGCCGCCCGCGGCGACCACCCCGCCATCGATCGCGGCCAGGCCGTGCCCCATCCGCGCGGCCCGGAGCGGCGCCCCGCGCTCCCACTGCCCCGCCGCGCCCACCAGGCGCCACGTGTGGTCGACCTCGCCGCTGCGGACCGCGCCGCCGGTGACGAAGACGTCGGCTCCCACGCCCGCGGCCCGTAGCGAGCTCGTCGCGGCCGGCAGACGCGGTCCGCGAGTCCACGCGTTGGCGCCGGGCTCGTACACCTCGGTCGTATCCAGGTCGTTGCCCCGCTCGCCGGACATGCCGCCCGCAACGTAGAGCCGTCCCCGCACCACCGCCGCCCCAAAATCGTCGCGCGGCGTGTTGAGGCCCGCGCGCCGCTGCCAGGAACCGGCTGAAGCAGGGCCGACGCGCCCCAGCGGGCCGCAGGCGCTCACGCCGACCGCGTGCAGACACAGCAGCCCGATGGCCCGCCGGCCGTGGCCCCGCGTCACTCCTTCAGGCGTGGGTCGAACGCGTCGCGCAGGCCGTCGGCCAGCATGTAGACGCACAGCACGAGCAGGCCGACCGCGAGACCGGGAAACACGACGAGGTAGGGTGCCTTGTTGACGTAGGTCAGGGAGTTGGTGAGCATGTTGCCCCAGCTGGGGAGTGGCGGGCGGATGCCCAGCCCGAGAAAGCTCAGTCCCACCTCCGCGAGCACGCCGCCGATTACCTGGAAGGCGGCCAGCACGATCATCAGCGAGACGATGTTGGGCATCACGTGGCGGAACATGATGCGCGTGTTTCGCGCGCCCAGCGCGCGCGCCGCGAGCACGTAGTCGGTCCGTTTGATCTGCAGCGTCAGGCCGCGCGCCTGGCGTGCTTCCCCGGTCCAGCTCACCAGCCCGATGATGATCGCGAGCGAGACCGGCGTGGGCGGGATCCACGTGGCGACGAGGATCAGCACGAACAGGATGGGCACGGTGTTCATCACTTGCACCACCCACAGAAAGGCGTCGTCGACCAGGCCGCCCTGGTACCCCGAGACCAGCCCGAGCGGGATCGCGATCAGCAGGACGATCACCGTGACCGCGATCCCCATCAAGATCGAAATCTGGCCGCCGTAGAGCAGGCGGATGAAGTAATCCCGCCCGTACTCGTCGGTACCGAAGAGGTGGGCAGCCGATGGTGCCGCGTAGTTCTGGAGCAGATCGATCTTGTCGCGCTGCACGCCCAGCCGCCGCTCGATCAGTGGCGCCGAGAAGCAGGTGCCAACCATGACGGCCAGCCCCAGCAGCGCGGCGACGGCGACCTTGTTGCGCAGCAGGCGGCCGGCGGACGCACGCCAGAAGCCGTGACTGGGACGGACTCGCGTGCCGGCATCGGCCGCACTGCCGCCCACCAGCGGCGCCGGCGAGTCGATCTGGCGCGGCGCTCCAGGAACGACCGCCGCTTCCGCGGCGCTCTGGGCGGACGTGGTGGCCATGCGCTAGTCCGCCACCCGCACGCGCGGGTCGATCCACGCGTAGCCGACGTCGACCACGATGTAGCCCACGATGAGCAGCGCCGAGCCGATCATCAGGTTGGCCAGGATGACCGGGAAGTCACGCTTGAGCGCCGAGTCGAGGATCAGGCGGCCCACGCCCGGCCAGGAGAAGATGAACTCGAAGAACGCCGCGCCGCCGATCAACGCCGCCAGCAGCCCGCCAAACCCGGTCCACACCGGGAGGAATGCGTTGCGCAGGACGTGCCCCCACATCACGGCGCTCTGGCGGAGACCCTTTGCGTACGCCGTGCGCACGTAGTCCTGGCGCATGACCTCCAGCGTCTGTGAGCGCATGATGCGCAGGTAGCCGACGCAGCCGTCGATCCCCGCGACGCACGCCGGCAGGATCAGATGGTGCAGGCGGTCGAGGAGGTCACCTTCCTTGCCAATCGTGTAGACGCCGCCCAGCGGTACCAGGCGCAGCTGCCCTCCAAGCACGATCAGACAGATCAGCCCGATCCACCACGACGGGAACGACGTCAGGAAGACGGTCACGGCCCGGATGGCGTTGTCCACGGGCGTGTTGCGGTAGACGGCGCAGACGATTCCGAGTGGGACGCCCACCAGCAGGCTGATCACGAACGCCGCGGCGGCGAGAGTCAGCGTGTTGGGCAGGCGCTCGGTGATCATCTCCATCACCGGACGCTTGGTGAAGAAGGAGCGTCCGAAGTCGCCGTGCAGCGCGTTCCATGCCCACGTGCGGTACTGGACATGGAGCGGCTGGTCGAGGCCATACTTCGCCTCCAGCGCGCGAATGTCCGACTCGCTGATACCGGGCACCAGCGCTAGCTCGGCACGGAACGGGCTGTTAGGCGCAAGCTTATAGAGCGTGAATCCCACCACGCTGATCACGAAGAGCAGCGGGATGGCCTGGAGCAGGCGCCGAATGACGTAGCGTCCCATGGAGGCCGAGTGTGGCGCCGGCGCCTGGGATGATCCCCGCGCGCCGGCGCGACCGTATTCGCTATTTGCCGGTCTTGGAGTACCACTCCCACATGCGGTAGGAGTTGCCGATTTTGCTCATCGGGTTGGCCACCAGACGGTTGTGCATGCCGACCAGGGCCTCGTTCTCCCAGAGGAACATGTACGGCTGGTCGTTGGCGACGATCTTCTGCACCTCGGCGTAGATCTTCTTGCGGTCGTCCTGCTTGCAGCCCGGCTGGTAGGCGCCCGCCTGCACCAGCTCGTCGATGCGCGGATTGGCGTACCCGCTGTCGTTCTGGCCGCCCTGGGAGTGCCAGATGTTGTTGTGGAAGCTCCAAGGCTCGATCCCCGCGCTCCACCCCAGGACCCACATCTCGGCGTCCTTGGTCTTCTGGACGCGGTTCAGGTAGGCGTTCCACTCCTCGGAGATGACCTCGGCCTCGACGCCGACGTCCTTGAGGTTCTGCTGCATGATCGTCGCGACCTGCTCGCGCTCCTTGTTGCCCGCGTTGTAGAAGATGCGAATCTTGAAGGGCTTCCCATCCTTCTGGCGGATGCCCGCGGATCCCATCGTCCAGCCCGCGGCGTCGAGCAGTTGCTTGGACTTGGCGACGTCGAAGTTGAACTTCGGCACGTCGTCGGTGTACGCCCACGAGCCGGGAGCGTAGGTCGAGTGCATCGGGCGGGCGTGGCCAAAGCGGATGCGCTCGGTCATCAGCTGCCGGTTCACCGCGTGGGTGAACGCCTGCCGCACCCGCACGTCGTCGAAGAACGCGCTCTTCATGTTGAACCCGACGTACACCCAGCTGGGCGAGGCGTTGTAGTAGTTGAACAGCTGCAGGTGGGAGACCTTCTTCATGTCCTCCCAGTCCGCGGCCTGAATAGAGCCGCGGTCGACCTCACCCGCTTTCAGCATGGCCACGACGACGTTGCTGTCGGCGACGACCCGGAACACAACCTGGTCCAGGTTGGGGCGCCCCAGGAAGTACTTGTCGTTGGCGGCAAAGATGGCGTGACTGTCCTTGACCCACTCCTTGAACAGCCACGGGCCGGATCCGACGGTGGGCTTCTGATTCAAGGGGTTGTCGTTGATGTCCAACCCCTCATAGATGTGCTTGGGGATGGGGACGAACAGCGCGCGCTCGACCGCCGGGCAGAAGGGCTCAGTGATCTTCATCGTGAGCGTCTTGTCGTCGGGCGCGGCGATGCTCTCGACGATCTTGTAGTTGTTCTTGTAGGGGTAGTCCACCTTGGGGTCCATCATCTTCTGGAAGGTGAACGCCCAGTCGCCGGCCGTGATTGGCTTGCCGTCGCTCCACTGGAGATTGGACTTGAGCTTGAAGGTGTAGGTCAGACCGTCCGGGGAAATCTGATACGCCTCCGCGGCGCCGTACTTCGTGTCCCACTCCAGCGTGTCCGGGTTGCGGCGCAGGAGGGGAGCGTCCCAGTGCATGCCCTGGTAGTCGGACGACGCAGTGTCGTTTGTGATCAGCGGCATCATCGACTTGGCGTCGCCGATGCCCGCAAAGGTCAGCGTGCCGCCTTTGATCGGCTGTCCCTGGGGCGCCGGCTGCTGCTGGCCCGCCGGCGGCTGCTGCCCCGCCGGTGCGCTTTCCTTTGTGGTGGTGGCGGAGGAGGGCCCGCACGCGGCGGCGGCGAGCGCGAGCGGGGTGAGGCCGAGGAAGCCGCGCCGGCGCCAGGTGCCGAGCGGGCCGAGGACCGGGTGACGCGTCACTGCCATAGGTACTACGCCTTTCTTGCCGGGTCGTCACTGCACCATTTGCCAAATGACAAGGTGCGTATCCCAACCATACTCGACTACTCGTTTCAGGGTCAACGACCCTTGCCGCGCCACCCAGCCCACCTCCGTCACGGCCCGAATACGGTCCTGTTTCGCATTACTCTCGGTCCCGGTAGCGGAACTCTCGCAGACCGACACCACGACCAACGTGGCGGGCGAGCGAACGCAGGTAGTCGTGCTCGGCCGGGCGCGCCTGTGCCGTCAGTCTGGCACTCTGCGCATCCCGGGCGCGGCGCAGCTCCGGCTCGTCCGGTCGGCGACGTCGTCTGCTGGCACCCCAGGACGGAGTCACGCGCCAGGCCCAGCGGCGCACAGCCGCTACGCTTCGCGCGTGACCCGGTCACGGCCCCCAAGGCGCCGGCCGGGCCTCGACTTTGAACGGCTGGTACTGAATCTCCTGGAGGGGTGATAGATGGCGGCGAGCGTTCCCTGGTACCGGCGCGTGATGCGCTGGGGGCAGACCAACATCCGCGAGATCGACGCGGCCCCGGGGCACTACGACGTGCCCTGGTGGGTCGAGCACTGGAAGAAGACCGCGGTGCAGGGCGTGATCGTCAACGCTGGCGGCATCGTCGCCTACT
>DASTZM010000240.1:0-2981 GCA_035764305.1 Chloroflexota bacterium
CGCGCGCTGATGACCGCCTACTCGCAGCTCCCCGCGCTCGGGCTGCTGCGCGCCAACCTGCTCGAGCATCTCCTCCAGCGGCCCGGCGCCAGCGCGCTTCCACTCGTGCCCGGCGCCAGCGGCGGCCCCCTTCGCCCCCTCACCGCCGGCGAGGCGATGGTCCAGTTCACCGAAGACCTCAACCAGGCCATCATCTTCCTCGAGAACCGCCTCCGCGCCGTCGGCCAGATCATGTACGCCGGCGTCGCGCTCGTCACCATGCTGCGCATCAACGCGCCCATCACCGCCGTCATGTTCCTGCCGCTTGCGCTCGTCTTCGCCGTCGCCCACGTCACCGGTGGGAAGATCGCCCTCCTGCGCAAGGCGTCGCTCGAGGCGTCACAGCGCGTCAGCGGTGGGATCGCCGAGATCTTCGGCGCGGTGCAGGCCGTGAAGGTCGCCAACGCCGAAGAGCACGTCATCGGCCACTTCCGCGGCCTCAACGAAGCGCGGCGCCGCGCCGGCCTGGCCGAGCGCCTCTTCTCTTCGATCACCGGCTCGGTCTTCTCCAGCACCGTGACGCTCGGCGTCGGCCTGATCCTCCTCCTCTCGGGTCGCGCCATCCAGGCCGGCACCTTCACGCTCGGCGACTTCGCCCTCTTCATGACCTTTCTCGGCCAGGTCATGGGCACGCTCCAGTCGATGGGCACTGTGCTCAATTCCTACCGCCAGGCGCGCGTCTCCTACGAGCGCGTCACCGCCCTGCTCCAGGGCGCCCCCCACGGCACGCTGATCCGCTCCCGCCCCGTCTACATCTGGGGCACCGTCCCCGAGATCGCCGCCCCCGTCAAGCGCGCCGCCGACCGCCTGGAGCGCCTCGACGCCGCCGGCCTCTCCTTCCGCTACCCCGGCGCCGGCCACTCGATCGGCCCCATCTCGCTGACGCTCCGGCGCGGCACCCTCACCGTCGTCACGGGCCGCATCGGCGCCGGGAAGACCACCCTCCTGCGCGTCCTGCTCGGTCTTCTCCCCCGCGACGCCGGCGACGTGCGCTGGAACGGCGCGCCTGTGGCCGACGTTGCGTCCTTCTTAGTACCGCCGCGCTGCGCCTACACGCCCCAGGTGCCCCGCCTGTTCAGCGAGTCGCTGCGCGACAACATCCTGATGGGCCTCCCCGCCTCACCCGAGCGCCTCCGGGAAGCCGTGCGCCTCGCCGTGCTCGAGCGCGACGTCGCCGAGCTCGATCAGGGCATGGACACGCTGGTCGGCCCGCGCGGCATCCGCCTCTCCGGCGGCCAGCTCCAGCGCTCCGCCGCCGCGCGCATGCTCGTCACCGACGCCGAGCTGCTGGTCATGGACGACCTCTCCTCCGCCCTCGACGTCGAGACCGAGCAGACCCTCTGGTTGCGCCTCTTCGACGCCCCCGAGCGCCGCGGCGCCTCGACCGTCCTCGCTGTCTCCCACCGACGCGCCGTCCTGCGCCGCGCCGACCACATCTTGGTCCTCAAGGACGGCCTGCTCGAAGCCGAAGGCGGTTTGGACCACCTCCTGGACACGAGTGAAGAGTTCCGCGCCCTGTGGGCCGCGGAAGAGCGCGAGGCACGCGCCTGACGCCGGCCGCTGGTGTTGCGCCCCGATCGCGCACGTCCGGAGCTGGGCGCGCGCCCCGCGTCAGCGCCTCACGCGGCCCGCGCCGCCATCCTTTCGGGGAGGAGCCGGTCCTCCAGTAGCAGCCCCGACCGCGCCAGCCGCTGCTGCGCCCTCACCAGTGACTCCTTCAGCGGCCGGTACAGCCGTCGCCGCATCCGCACCTCTGCACCAGCCCCGCCGTCGCCGCCCTCGCCCGACACCACTTCGGGCACCAGGTCCCACATCCCGTACTCGATCCACTCACCCGTGTACCAGTCGGGCATGTCGATGATCGGGTACAGGCAGATCCCCTGAAGGTCCACCCCCGCTTTCAGCGCGCTCACCGCGCCGTCCACCGTGTGCTCGAACCACACTGCGCGCATGTCGCCCCGGCACCCCGTCTCCGAGATGAGAATCGGGTGGCCCGGGTACCGCGCCGCCACGTCCGCCAGGATGCCCGAGAACGGCCGGCGACGCGGGTCGTCGAACGCCAGCCACCCCGGCCGGCAGTGCTCCCACTGCCCGTGCAGGTAGTGGTTCACGCCGATGATGTCCAGGTGCTCCTCACTGCCGCCCAGCTCGGGCCACTCCCGGCCGCACACGATGTCCCAGAACTGCCACTGGTACTCGTTGAACAGCTCCGAATCCTCTGCCAGCCGCGGCTCGTCCGCCGGCGGCACCGTGTGGATCACGGGGTCCACGTTCACGAACCGCGCCCCCGGATCCACCGCCCGGATCGCGTCGATCCCCACGATGCACGTCTTCGCCAGCCGCAGCTTCAGGTCGAAGCCGCGCTCGCGCACGAAGGGCGCGAACAGCCCCTCCTCTCCCGCCGCCCAGGCGAAGAACGACGGCTCGTTCACCACCGTGTAGAACCGGCTCCCTTCGCTCCCGGTGCGCTCCATCAGGTACTCCGCGAACGCCGCGCAATACCGCGCGAACGCCGGGATGAACCGCTCGTCGAACGGGTCCAGGTCCTCCGGATAGCCGTAGTGGAACAGGTCCCAGATCACCGTCATCCCGAACTCGCGCGACGCGTCGACGAACGGCGCCACCGGCCCGAAGTCGAAGCTGCCGTCCGGCGCCGCCACGCGATGCCACGGCACCCCCTCGCGCACCGTCAGCAGCCCCAGCGCCGCGATCCGCGCGTAGTCGTCGCACAGCGCACGGTCGTGCTGCGTCAGCCGCACCAGGTCCTGACGGCCCCGCCGGTCGACGTGCGCCGAGCACTCGAAGCCGGCGCCAAAGAAGCTTGGGAAGAGCGCGCGTCGCGTCGCGCCGCGCGCGGCGCGACGCTGTCCCCTCTCGATGGTCGTGCTCATCAGATTGAACTACCCTGAAGGTTGATTTCGAGAACCGTCGCCGAGTGCGCC
>DASTZM010000241.1:0-12350 GCA_035764305.1 Chloroflexota bacterium
GTCCGCAGGTTGCCGCCCCGCCGGGAACCGTGTAGGCTTGCGTCAGGAGGACACGCCGATGGCACGGCTGGCGACGCTGGACCCCGCCCAGGAAGCGCAGCTGCACGAGCTGGAGCAGGAGTACGGCGCCTGGCTCGTCGCGTTCGCGCCGCCGGCGGGGGGTGGCCAGGAGCCCCCACCCGCCTTCGCGCGCCGGCTCACGCCGGCGCGCCTGGAGCCGCCGGCGGTGAAGCGCCTGCAGGAGCTGGAGCGCCGCTCCGGCCTGTGCGTCGTCGCTTACACCCCGCTCGCCGACGCCTGAGGCCCGTTCTCAGTCCCCGTAGAGCAGGTACCGCGCGCGCGTCTCCCTGAAGCGGGCGAGGTCCGCCTGCCAGGATGCGATGACGTCGTCCGCCGTCTCGCCGCTGGCCGGGATGCGATGGCGACCCACCTTGGGGTCCTGCGGCCACGCCCGGTTCGGATACAGCTCCCGCGCCACGCACGTCATGTGCGCCGCCGTCTGGCACGCCAGGAAGTCGCGCCGCTCCGTGACGTGGATCTGCACGCCCGCGCAGCGCTGCCCCGCGTACGGGCCGTAGTGCACGTGGAAGTAGGCCGGCCGGAAGCGCACGCCAGGTAGCCGGCGCGCGTTCAGCGCCCCCGCGTAGGCGAACGGGGCCACCCACGGCGCGCCGACGTACTCGAACGGCTTGGTCGTGCCCAGTCCCACCGAGAGGTTGGCCCCCACCACGTTGGCGCACGTGTAGACGATCGCCGTCGCCAGCGACGGCATGTTGGGCGAGGGCGTCACCCACGGCAGACCCGTGTCGTCGAAGAACATGCCGCGGCGCCAGCCCTCCATCTCCACCACCGTCAGCTCGCAGCCGATCCGCCGCTCGGCGTTGAACAGGCGCGCCAGCTCGCCCACCGTCATGCCGTGCTGCACCGGCAGCGGGTGAATCGCGGTGAAGGTGCGCTCCGACTCGAGCGAGACGTCGCCGTCCACCACCACGCCGCCGATCGGGTTCGGCCGGTCGAGCACCACCACGCCGATGCCCGCCGCCGCCGCGGCCTCCATCGCCATCTCGAGCGTCGAGACGTACGTGTAGTAGCGTGCCCCCACGTCCTGCAGGTCGAACAGGACCACGTCGAGCCCCGCCAGCATCTCGGGCGTGGGCGTGAACGCCTCCAGTCCCCGCTTGGCTCGGTCGTAGAGGCTGTGCACGGGCAGACCGGTCAGCGGATCGGTCGAGGTCTCGATGTGGTCGCCCGCGTAGACGTCGCCCCACAGCCCGTGCTCGGGCGCGAGGAACCGGTCCAACCCCACATCGTCACGCGCGTGGAGCAGCGCCCCCAGATGCGACAGGTCCGCCGCCACCGAGGTGTGGTTGGCGATGAACCCCACCCGCTTGCCCCGCAGGACGCCGAGCAGTCCCTCCAGCCCCAGGCGCACCGGTCCCTCGCCTGCCAGGTCCCGCAGCTCCACGCGGTGGTTGTACTCCACGCGGCATCCGGGTTTTCCCCGATGCCTGCGCGCCGGGCGGCGACTAGCGTGCGGGGTGCAGGCGACACGACCGACGGTGCCCGGTCCCCACGCCCTCAACGCTGCGGAATAGGGCACCTTCCAGCCAGAGGAGGCGTGGCGATGCGCGCCGAAGCGCCGCCCACACCGCCCGGGCCACGGCATGGCCCGCAGCTTGGTCTGCGCCGACCGCTCGACGACGACGCCTGGCGCGCTCGCCGGCCGCGCGGCCAGGTCCACCTGATCCCGGAGCGCTGCAAGGGCTGCAAGCTCTGCGTCGAGTTCTGTCCCCAGGACGTGCTCGTCATCTCGGACAGCATGAACGCCAAGGGGTACCGCTATCCCGTCGTCGCCGCCGGGAAGCAGGACGCCTGCGTCGCCTGCGGCTTCTGCACGCTGATCTGCCCCGAGTTTGCCGTCTTCGCGGTCGACCTCGAGACGGGCGCCACGGCCATCCCCACCGTGCCCGCACGCGCGGACGCAGTGCCGGGCCTGAGCAACGGGCAGGCCGCCTGCTGCGCGCCGGCGATCCCGGGACCGACGGCATGACGACGCACCTGCCCGCCACCAACGGGGCCGTTCCCGGCGCGGCCGCACCGGCGCCAGCCCCGGCGCCAGCGCCCGCACGCGCGCTCATCGGCACCTTCTTCATGAACGGCGACATCGCCTGCGCCGAGGGCGCCATCGCCGCCGGGTGCAACTTCTTCGGCGGCTATCCCATCACCCCGTCCACCGAGATCGCCGAGCGCATGGCGCGCCGCCTGCCCGAGGCGGGCGGCGTCTTCCTCCAGATGGAGGACGAGCTGGCCAGCATCGGCGCCGTGCTCGGTGCGTCCTGGGCCGGGTCGCGCGCCATGACCGCCACCTCCGGGCCCGGCTTCACCCTCATGCTCGAGAACATCGGCTGGGGCATGCTCACCGAGACCCCCTGCGTTGTCGTCGACGTCCAGCGCGGTGGCCCCGCCACCGGCCTCCCCACCCTGGTCAGTCAGGGCGACGTCATGCAGGCCAAGTGGGGCTCCCACGGCGACTACGAGCCCGTCGCCTACGCCCCCGCCTCCGCCCAGGAGATGTTCGACCTCACCGTCACCGCCTTCTCGACCGCCGAGCTGCTCCGCCAGCCGGTCTTCGTCATGGCGGACGAGATCGTCGGCCACACCACCGAGCGCGTCACCATCCCGCCCGCCGCCGAGCTCGCAGTCCCCGCGCGGCGCCGCCCCGGTGTCCCGCCGCCGCCGCGGGGCGCCCCGGCCGGTGATGGCGAACGCTTCCTTCCCTTCGCCCCCGGTCCCGATCTCGTCCCGCCCATGGCGCGCGCCGGCGACGGCTACCGCCTGCACGTCACCGGCCTGACGCACGACGAGCGCGGCTACCCGTCCACCAACGCGCAGACCCACGACCGGCTCGTGCGCCGCTTGACCGCGAAGGTGGCCCACCACGCCCCGGCGCTGACGCTCATCGAGGAGGCCCAGCTCGCGGACGCCGAGGTGGCCGTCGTCGCCTACGGCTCCACCTCGCGCTCCGCCCGGCGGGCCATCGCCCTCGCCCGGCAGTCCGGAATCAGGGCAGGCCTGCTGCGCCCCATCACCCTGTGGCCCTTCCCCGCGGCGCACGTCGAGGCGCTCGGCCGGCGGGGGATCCCCATCGTGGTCCCCGAGCTGAACCTCGGCCAGTACGCGCGCGAGATCGAGCGCCACGTCGGCCGGCGCGTCCACTCCATCACGCACGGGGGCGGCGCGCTGCTCACCCCCCAGACCATCCTGGACGGCATCCGCCAGGCGGCGTCCAACGAGCGCGGCGGAGCGAGGAGAAGCTGATGGCCGTGACCTTCCCACAGACCGAGGCGGCGCTCGGCGGCGCCGTACGCGCCGCCTCCCACCCGCTCGACGCCCTGCTTCGCGCCGACCGGCTGCCCCACATCTGGTGCCCCGGGTGCGGCCTCGGCACCATCACCGCCTGCTTCGGCCAAGCGTTGCTCGAGAGCGGCGTTCCGCTCGACCGCCACGCCATCGTCTCGGGCATCGGCTGCACCGGCCGCACCGCCGGGTACGTCGACATCGACTCGTTCCACACCAACCACGGCCGCGCCATCCCCTTCGCCATCGGCCTCAAGCTCGGCCGCCCCGAGATGTGCGTCACCGTCTTCTCGGGTGACGGCGACCTCTTCGCCATCGGCGGCAACCACTTCATCCACGCCGCGCGGCGCAACATGGACATCCACGTCATCTGCGTCAACAACTTCAACTACGGCATGACCGGCGGGCAGGCCGGTCCCACCACCCCGCCCGGCGCGCGCACCACCACCACACCCGGGGGCTACAACGAGCTGCCGTTCAACCTGCCCCAGCTCGCGGCCAGCGCCGGTGCGGTGTACGTGGCCCGCTGGAGCGCGCTGCACGTGCGCCAGCTGCGGCGCAGCATGCTCCACGCCCTCAAGACGCCCGGCTTCACCTTCATCGAGGTGCTCGCCCCGTGCCCCATCGGCTTCGGGCGCCACAACGACCTGGGCGAGGGCCTGGACGAGATGCAGTTCTACCGCGAGCAGTGCACCGTCGATCCCTACGTCCCGCTGGCCGAGATGCACCTGTCCATGCACAAGGAATCGCCCCTCGTGTGCGGCGAGTTCGTCGACGTCGAGCGCCCGCTCTACCGGCCGCCCGCGCCGGCCCAGGAAGCCAGGAGGTAACAGGCAGATGCGACGCGAGTTCCGCGTGGCCGGCTTTGGCGGCCAGGGCGTCATCCTCTCCGGCTACATCGTCGGCAAGGCGGCGACCCTCTACGGCGGCCAGCACGCCGTCCTCACCCAGTCCTATGGCCCCGAGGCGCGGGGCGGCGCCTGCAGCGCCGAGGTCGTCATCGACGACACGCCCGTCGACTATCCGCTCGTCTCGCGCCCCGATTGCCTCGTCATCCTTTCCCACGAGGCCTACAGCCGCTTCCGCGACTCGCTCGCCCCCGGCGGCTTCCTGCTGGTCGACACCGCCGTCGCCGGCAGCGTCCTGGCCGACGAGGCGGCGCGCGGTACCGCCGCCCTGCACGGCATCCCCGCCACCGAGATCGCCGAGCGGCTCGGCCGGCGCATCGTCGCCAACATCGTGATGCTCGGCTTCTGGACCGCCGTCACCGGCTACGTCAGCCGCGCCGCGATGGAGGAGGCGGTGCGCACCTCGGTCCCACCCAAGACCGTCGACCTCAACCTCGCCGCGTTCCGCGCCGGCTACGAGCACGCCGGCGTCATGGAGGCCGCCGCATGACCGCAACCCTCACCCCATCCAGCCTACCCACCACTACCACCACCGCCCACACCACGCGCAACGGCCACGTCAAGACGGGCGACGCCGTCCTCGTCATCGGCGGCGGCGTCGCCGGCGTCCAGGCCGCGCTCGACCTCGCCGAGAGCGGCGCGCGCGTCGTCCTCGTCGAGCGCGGCGCCTCGATCGGCGGCAAGATGGCCGCGCTCGACAAGAACTTCCCTACGCTGGACTGCTCGATCTGCATCGAGGCGCCCAAGCTGGCCGAGGTGGCCGAGCACCCCCAGATCGAGGTGCTCTCCAACGCCGAGGTGCTCTCGCTCGAGGGCGAGCCCGGCGCCTTCCGCGTGCAGGTCCGCCGCAGAGGCGGCTTCGTCACCGACGCGTGCACCCGCTGCGACCTGTGCGTCGCCGCCTGCCCCGTCCTGCTGCCCAGCGAGTTCAACGCCGGCATGGCGTCGCGCAAGGCGATCCACACGCCCTTCCCGCAGGCGGTGCCCGCGCCGTACGTCATCGAGCCCGAGTACTGCCTCAACGATCCCCCCAACTACCTCCCCTGCGGGCGGTGCATGACCGCCTGCGCGCCCGACGCGATCGACTTCTCGCTCCCGCGCCAGGAGACCCTGACGCGCGAGATCGCTTCGGTGGTCGTCGCCACCGGCTACGACCTGATCGACCCCGCCCTGCTCGGCGAGTACGGCTACGGCAAGCATCCGGACGTGCTCACGGCGATGGAGTTCGAGCGACTGCTCACCTCCGCCGGTCCCACCGGCGGCGAGATCGTCCGCCCGTCCGACGGCACGCACCCGCACAAGATCGCGTTCGTGCTGTGCGTCGGCTCGCGCGACCGCCGCTTCTACAAGTACTGCTCGCGCTTCTGCTGCATGTACTCGATGAAGCACGCCTTCCAGGCGCTCGACCACGGCGTCCCGGAGGTGCTCGTGCTCTACATGGACGTGCGGGCCTACGGCAAGGGCTTCGACGCCTTCTGGGAGCGCACGCGCGAACAAGGGGCGCGCTTCGTCCGTTCGCGCCCGGCCCAGATCACGCCGCTGCCCGCCGAACAGGGCGGCGTCCGCCTGCGCTACGAGGACACCGAGGCGGGGCGCATCGTCGAGGAGGACGCCGACATGGTCGTCCTCGCCACCGCCGTCCAGCCGCCCGCCGGACTGGCCGACCTGGCCTCCAAGCTCGGTATCGCCCTCGGCCAGGACGGCTTCATCGGCACCGCCGCCGTCGACGGCCCCACCGCCAACGGCGCGGAGAAGGCCCCCGCCGTCGTCGCCACCACGCGGCCCGGCGTCTACGCCGCGGGCTGTGCCACCGGTCCCAAGGACATCCCGGACAGCGTCTCCGAGGCGAGCGCCGCCGCCGCCGCCGCGCTGACCCACGTCCGCTCGCGCTCCTGGCCCTCCGAGGAGACCCCCGGCGCCCCCGCCACCGCCGAGCCGCGCATCGGCGTCTTCGTCTGCGACTGCGGCAGCAACATCGCCGGCACCGTCGACGTCCCCGCGGTCACCGCCCACGCGCGCACCCTGCCCGGCGTCGTCCACGCCGAGGAGGTCATGTTCGCCTGCGCCGGCAACACGCAGCAGGCCATCGCCGACACGATCCGCCAGAAGAACATCACCCGCCTGGTCGTCTCCGCCTGCTCGCCCAAGACGCACGAGGGCACCTTCCGGCGCACGTGCGTCAAGGCGGGTCTCAACCCCTACCTGCTCGAGATGGTCAACCTGCGCAACCACGACTCGTGGGTGCACAAGGGCGATCCCGAGGGCGCCACGCGCAAAGCCATGGACATGGTCGAGATGGGCGTGCGCAAGGCCGCGCTGCTCGAGCCGCTCGCGCGGTTGGACCAGCCGGTCAAGCAGGCGGCGCTCGTCATCGGCGGCGGCATCGCCGGTATGACCGCCTCCGCCAACCTCGCCCGCCAGGGCTACGAGACCCACCTCGTGGAGCGCGAGTCCGCCCTGGGCGGGCAGTTGCGCCATCTCGACCGTCTCGCCCCCTCCGGGCGCGACGCGCGCGAGATGGTCGTCGCCCACCAGCGCGACGTCGAGCAGGCCGGTGTGGTCGTCTATCTCGACACCGAGGTCGAGGTGATCGGCGGCCACGTGGGCAACTACCACGCCCGCCTCTCCACCGGCGAGGAGGTCCACGTCGGCGCCGTCATCCTGGCCACCGGCGCCGAGCCCTACAAGCCCACCGAGTTCGGCTACGGCGCGCGCCTCAACGTCATCACCAACCTCGAGCTCGAGGCGCTGATGCCGAACCCGCCGTGCGACCGGATCACCTTTGTCGCCTGCGTCGGCGCCCGTACCGGCAGCCTCGGCTGCTCGCGCTACTGCTGCACCTCGATGATCCACCAGGCGCTGCGCCTGCGCCGCGAGGGCAAGACCGTGCGCGTCCTGTACAAGGACATCCGCACCTTCGGGCGCGACGCCGAGGAGCTGTACGAGGAGGCGATGCGCGCCGGCGTCCAGTTCATCCGCTACGACGCCGACGCAGCGCCCGCCGACGCCATCCAGTTCGCCGAGGGCATGGTCACCGTCGCCGACCAGCTGCTCGGCGAGACGGTGCGCTTCCCCACCGATCTGCTCGTGCTCGTGGTCGGGCTCTCGCCGCGCCCCGACACGATCGGTCAGCAGCTCAAGGTGGCCCACAGCACCGACGGCTTCTTCCTCGAGAAGCACCCCAAGCTCGGCCCCGCCGAGGCCTCCTCCCCCGGCGTCTACCTCGCCGGCGCGGCGCAGGCCCCCAAGGACGCGCGCGACTCGGCCTCCCAGGCGCTCGCCGCCGCCGGCAAGGCCGGCACGCTCCTCTCGCGCGACACGATCGGCAAGGAGCCGCTCACCGCGCAGGTGCAGGCCGACAAGTGCACCGGCTGCACCCTGTGCGCCCTGTATTGCCCCTTCAACGCCATCGACATGGTCGGCGCGGATGGGACGGTCCTACCGCGCGGCGTCCCCAAGAAGGGCGAGCCGCGCGGCGTCGCGCGCGTCGTCGCCGCCGCGTGCGAAGGCTGCGGCGTCTGCGCCTCCACCTGCAACTACGACGCCATCGTCATGCCCTCGTTCACCGACGAGCAGATCGCGGCCCAGATCGACGCCGCGCTCGCCACCGCGCCCGAGGAGAAGGCCATCGTCTTCGCCTGCAACTGGTGCTCGTACGCCGGCGCCGACCAGGCCGGCATCGAGAAGATCCAGTACCCCGCCTCGGCGCGCGTCATCCGCACCATGTGCTCGGGCAGGCTGAGCGAGGACTTCGTCGCCCGCGCCTTCAAGGACGGCGCCGGCGCCGTGCTCGTCACCGGCTGCCACATCGGCGACTGCCACTACCTCACCGCCAACCACCAGACCGCCAAGCGGTTCGAGCTGTGGCACAAGAAGTACACCCGTCAGGGCATCGCGCCCGAGCGGCTGCAGCTGCAGTGGATCTCCGCCGCAGAGGGCAAGGAGTTCGCTGCCAAGATACGCGAGATGGACGAGGTGGTCCGGCGCCACGCCGAAACCGTCTCGGCAAACGACGTGGCCGCGGCGGACCCGGTGCCTCCGGCCGCCGCGGTCGCGGCCCCCGCCGCTGTGGAGGTGCGCTAGTGGCAACTGAGACGCGCGAGACGCGCGCGATGCCCGAGACACGCGAGCCGATCACGCTGGACGACGCCCGCTGGCAGAAGGTACTCGACGCGACCGGCGGCTGGGCCGCCGCATGCTACCAGTGCGGCGTCTGCTCGGGCGTGTGCCCGTGGGGCCGTGTGCGCGGCCCGGATGCCCCACCCGTCAGCGTACGCCACATGGTGCGCTCCGCCCAGCTCGGCCTCGGCGCCGACGTCATGCCGGCCGACGCGCCCCTCTGGCTGTGCACCACCTGCCGCCTGTGCGAGGTGCGTTGCCCGCGCGGCGTTCCCGTCACCGACGTCGTGCTCGGCCTGCGCGAGCTTGCCTGGAAGGAGCCCTGGCTCCAGGAGCGCGTTCCCCCCGCGCTGGCGGGGGTGCTGTGGGACGTGCACTTCGACGGCAATCCGTGGGGCCAGCCACCCTCGCGGCGCGCCGCTTGGGCGCGCGACCTCGGGCTGGCCGCCTTCAATCCCGCCGCCCACGAGGCGCTCTACTACGTCGGCTGCACCGCCGCGTACGACACGCGCGCGCAGCACGTCGCCCGCGCGCTGGTCAACGTGCTCCAGACCGCCGGCGTCGCCTTCGGCACGCTCGGCGAGCAGGAGCCGTGCTGCGGCGACGCCGCCCACAGCTTCGGCCACAAGGGGTACTTCGGCGAGCTCATCGAGACCAACACGCGCCTGCTGCTCGAGAAGGCCGGCGTGTCCGAAGGAAGCAAGCCCGAGAAGCCCTTCACGCTCGTCACCACCTCTCCCCACTGCT
Organism: Chloroflexota bacterium; assembly: GCA_035764305.1. Classification (GTDB taxonomy): domain Bacteria; phylum Chloroflexota; class UBA11872; order UBA12225; family UBA12225; genus DASTZM01. The sequence continues at coordinate 9,132 of DASTZM010000241.1, forward strand.
TCGACGTCTTCGCCAACCACTACCCGCGCCTGGCTGGCGTCTTCCGCCCGCTGCACTACACCCAGTACCTCGCCGAGCTGATCGACTCCGGCCGGCTCACGTTCCCCACGCCGCTGCCGATGCGCGTCACCTTCCACGACCCGTGCGTCCTGGGCCGCGGCAACGGAGAGTACGAGGCCCCCCGCCGCGTCCTCGCGGCCATCCCCGGCGTCGACCTGGTCGAGATGACCGAGAACCGCGAGGGTGCGCTGTGCTGCGGCGGCGGCGGCGGCCGGATGTGGCTCGAGACGCCCATCGAGGACCGCTTCGGCCAGGTACGCGTGCGCCAGGCCGACCAGACCGGCGCCGCCGTGCTGGCCACCGCCTGCCCCTACTGCATCAGCTGTCTCGAGGACGCCATCAAGATCGAGGCCTCCAAGGACGGCACCCCACCCGACCCGGACGGCATGAAGGTCCTCGACATCGCCGAGGTGGCCTGGCTGGCGCTCTTCGCCGACCAGGCCCCCGCCGCCGGCCGCGAACGGGCCGCGCGCGTGTCGGGAGGCGCCCGGTGACCTCCGCTACCCCGCCCACTGTCGTCGTCCGCGGCCCGGCGTATCCGCCCCACGAGGCAGCCGGCATCTGGGTGTGGGTCGAGCAGCACGACGGTGTCGTCGAAGACGTGAGCCGCGAGCTGCTCGGCAAGGGGCGCGATCTTGCGTCCCGGCTCGCGCAGCCCCTCGTCGCGGTTGTCCTCGGTGCCCCCCAGCACGCCGGCGTCGGCGCGGCCGACGCCGCCGCGCTCGGCGCCGATGAGGTGCTCGTCGTGGGCCACGCAGCGCTGGCCCACTACGCCACCGATCCTTACACCGACGCGCTCGACCAGCTCGTGCGGCGGCGCAAGCCCGCCATCCTGCTGCTTGGCGCCACACCCGACGGCCGCGACCTGGCGGGCCGCCTCGCCGTGCGCCTCTACACCGGGCTCACCGCCGACTGCACCGACCTGACGATCGGCCCATCCGGCCTGCTGGAGAGCCACGTCGTCGGCTTCGGCGGCGGCATCGCGGCGATCATCACCTGCCAGCGCCACGCTCCGCAGATGGCCACCGTCCGCCCGGGCGTCTTCCCGCAGCCCGCCGCCACCGTGCGCTCGAACGCTTCCGAGCGCATCCGGCCGGCAAGCGTTGACCTCGATTCCGCGGCCGAGCGCGTGCGCGTGCTCGAGCGCCAGGTGCACGCCGAGGCCGGATTGACGCGCGCGCCCGTCGTCGTCATCGGCGGCGCCGGCACGCGCGGCGACTTCCACCTGCTCGAGGCACTGGCCGAGACACTCGACGGTGAGGTGGGCGCCACGCGCGTCGCGGTCGACCAGGGCTGGATCGGCCGCGACCGCCAGATCGGCCAGACCGGAGTCGTCGTGCGCCCCAAGGTCGCCATCGCGTGTGGCGTCAGCGGGGCGAGCCAGCTCACCGTCGGCATCTCGGGCGCCGACACCGTCATCGCCATCAACAGCGACGCCGGCGCGCCGCTCTTCGACGCCGCCGACTACGGCGTGGTCGGCGACCTGTTCCGCGTGCTTCCGCCCCTACTTGCCGAGCTGCGCACGGACCAGCCCAAAGCGGTCACGGCAGAAAGGAGACCAGCCTGATGCGCATCGTGGTCTGCGTCAAAGCTGTGCCCAAGCCCGAAGAGGTGGGCATGAATCCCGAGACGCGCACGCTCGATCGCTCCAAAGCGCGTAGTGAGATCAACCCGCCCGACATGCACGCGCTCGAGATGGCCTTCGCCCTACGCGACCGGGTGGGAGGCACCGTCACCCTGCTGTCCATGGGGCCGCCGATGTTCGTTCCCTACCTGCGCCTCGGCCTCGCCATGGGCGCCGACGACGCCTACCTGCTCAGCGACCGCGCCTTTGGCGCCGCCGATACGCTCGCCACCTCCTACACACTCGCCAAGGGGCTCGAGCGCATCGCCGCCACCGCCGGCCCGTGGGACGTGGTGCTGTGCGGCGAGGAGTCGTCCGATGGCGCCACCGCTCAGGTGCCTCCCGGCATCGCCGAATGGCTCGACATCCCTCAGGCCACCTACGTCTCCGAGATTGCGCCCGGCGATGGCCAGACCGCGCCGGCGATCGAGGTGCGGCGCGAGATCAAGGGCGGCGAGGAGCGCCTCCGCGTCCCTCTCCCCGCCGTGCTGTCGGTCGCCGCCGGCGCCAACGTCCCGCGTTTCTTCGACCCCGACCGGCGTGCCATCGCCGAGTCGGCCGAGGTGGTCGTCTGGGACGCCGCCGCCGTCGCCGCCGATCCCGCGCTGATCGGGGCCGCCGGCTCGGCCACCACCGTCGCCGCGGTCGAGAGCGCCGGCCGCGTCGAGCGCCGCCACGAGATGCTCAGTGGCCCGCCCGAGGAGACCGCGCGCACCCTCGCCGGCGTGATCCGCGCCGCCTTATCCGCCTGACCGCCGGGGCGGCCCGGGCCGCCCCGGCCGCCCGCGCCCCGTGCGCCGAAGAGAGGAGCACCGCACCGTGATCCCCAACCAGACCACCTGGACCAGCCAGTCACCCCCCGTGCCCACCGCGCTGTGCAACGGCTGCCTCAAGCTGATCGATGGCGAGTGGGAGCCCACCGTCCGCATCGACCAGTACGTCTTCCACGAGGGCTGCGCGCCGCGCTGCCACCTGTGCGGCGGCGCGCTCGAGCGCAGCGAGGCCGGCGTCGTCACCTCGTGCGTCGTCGTCGACTCGGAGGTCGAGTTCGTCGCCCACCGTGGGTACCAGGTCAGACTCACCGTCGTGTGCTGCAGCGACTGCGACGACAAGGCCCTCCGCTCCGGCCCCAACGCGCTCGACTGACGCGCGCGGTCCTTCCGACCGAACACGTGCGGCCCCCCCGCTTCGCCCACGCGAGCGTCCCGCTCGCCGCGCCCAGCGCCAGCGCCGACGCCGGCGGGCCCTCACCGATTGCCTGGCTCGCGGCGCGGCGCGGCGTTCCGGTCAGTCGTAACCTGACCCTCCTCGCCACCGCCGCTTTCTGTCTCTCCTTCGGCACCGCCGCGCAGAACGCCGTCGGCAACAACTTCCAGGTCGAGACGCTCGGCATGACGGCCGCCGACCGCGGCCTCATGGAGGGCGGCCGCGAACTGCCCGGCCTCCTCTTGGCGTTCATCTCCGCCCTCGCCGCCGCCGTCCCCCTCCCGCTCCTCGCCGCCGCCATGCTGGCGATGATGGCCATCCAGTACTTC
>DASTZM010000242.1:0-3439 GCA_035764305.1 Chloroflexota bacterium
CTCCAGCTCGGCCGGTTGGAAAGAGAGTCGACCGAACTGCTCTGCCACTCGCACCGAGTAGTCCCACACGAAGAACACCAGCAGCAGACTCCACACCAGCGTCACATCCCAGAAGCGCTGCGGCTCCGTCAGCCAGCTCGCCATCTCGGTCGACGCGGCGGCTGGACCCACCAGGAGGTAGGGCAGCAGCTTGAGGATCAGCACGATCGGTACAAGCAGGAGCGCCCAGTCGCTGAGCGAGTAGTCCGTGTATTTGCGGTAGGCGCGTCCCGTCTCTCGGCCGCCCAGCGTCAGCCCGGCAGCAAACACCAGGAACGCCAGAAGCGACGTGGCGAACGCGTTCGGCCACGCCAGCCCCATTGAGAGAGTCATGTCGGCGAAGGCCCAGCAGATGCACCCGAACATCCCCAGTGCAATCAGGCGCTGCGTCGGCAGGTTGGACATCCAGGTCGACTGCATCAGACCGTGACCCTCACGCGGTGCTCTTCGGCAAGCGTCGCATCTTGCTCACTCCTGATCTCGTGTACCTGAAGCCCGAGCGCCGCCAGCTCGGCCGGGTACGTATCGCGGATGCCAAACCTGACGAGCAGCACCACCACGTTGAAACCCGACTTGCGCAGCCCGATCAGCGCCTCGGTCAGCCCCATCGCCCGCCCCCACGTGACGACTACCACCGTGCTGCCCCACGGGAGACGGACCGCCTGCTGGCGCAGGAGCGACGCGATCGGCTGGCCGTTGCGCAGTTCGGCCCGCGCCAGCGCTTCGAGGACGCGCATGAGGTGACCGCGCCCTTTGCCCGGTGAGACGGCGATGCTGGGCCGCTCGCGCGCAATCAGGCTCTCCGGCGTGGCGAAACCCAGTTCGTCGGCGCCGCGCCGGTCGATCTCCCACGGCAGGCGCGCGCTCAGGCCGCGCGGCGTCTCCTCGGGCGGCGCGTCGTTGAGAACGGCGCGGTCATGCCCGTTGGAGACGAGTCCCACCGGCTGGCGCTGCTCCGCCAGGTGGACCGCAACGCTCGCCGCCACAGTGATCGCCAGCTCGCTCGCGCCTTCGGCATAGGCCAGGTCGTACTCCTCCAGATTGAGGTTGAGGAAGATGAGCGTGTCCAGCGTGATGGCCGGCTCGAGCTTCTTGACCTGCAGCCGCCCGAGTGCGGCAGTGACCTTCCAGTTGACCTTGCGCAGCGAGTCGCCGGGGACGTAGTCGCGCACCCCGACCACGCGCGCCGGGTCCTCATACAGAATCTCGTGCGTCCGCAGCGTGCCGAATGCCGTCTTGGAGGGCAGGCCCAGCTGCGAGATCGGCACGATCTTCGGGTAGACCGTCAGGTAGGACGGCGCCGCCGTCGACATCGAGCGCGTGTAGAAGCCGAACACATCGCCTAGCACGACGCGTAGCGGTCCCACCGGGTAGTAGCCACGCTTGCCGCCCACGATCTCGTACTCGAGCGTGCGCGACTCGCGCGGGATGAGCGAGACGACGGCCCGGTGCGCGTCCCGCGATGACAGGCGCTGCGGCAGCCGGTCCTCGACGCGCACCCAGGGGATGGGGAGGCGACCCCGGTTCGTGAGCGTGAGTCGCAGCGCGGCCGACTCGCCCAGGAAGATGTGGTCGTCCATCTGACGCGCGACGTCGAGCGCGCGCCAGGCGCGCCAGATCCACACCCGCGCGAAGAGCCACGCCAGGAAATAGAAGTACAGGATGAAATAGAAGAACGAGATGCGGAACGACGCCGCCAGGAAGACCAGGAGCAGGCTGACGAGGATCGCGTTGGGCACGGCAGCCGGCCCGGAGCCTGTGTCCGGCGCCTACGCCGGGACGGGCGTGGCGGCAATCGGCAGCGGCACGTTCTCGAGCACGCCGGTGAGGACGTTCTCCGCGCTCCGGCCGCGCAGCGCCGCTTCGGGGCGCAAGATTATTCGGTGCGCCAGCGTGGGCGTCGCCAGCGCCTTCACGTCGTCCGGCACGACGAAGTCGCGTCCCCGCATCGCAGCGTACGCCTGCGCCGCCTTGTAGAGCGCCAGCGCACCCCGCGGCGAGGCCCCGAGCGTCAGATCGGGATGCTCGCGCGTCGCGCGGACCAGCGACAGGATGTAATCGCGCACGCTCGCCTCCACGTGTACACCCCACACCTCGCGCTGGTGGCGGATCAGTTCATCTGGTCCGACCGCCTGCCCGAGTCGTTCGATGGGATGCTCGCCGCGCTGCGCGTCCAGGATGACCTGCTCTGCCTCGACCGAGGGGTAGCCCATCCGCAGGCGCATCCAGAAGCGGTCCAGCTGCGCTTCCGGCAGTGGGAATGTGCCCTCGTACTCGATCGGGTTCTGGGTGGCGATCACCAGAAACGGGCGCGCCAGGACGCGCGCCTCCCCTTCGACCGTGACCTGGTGCTCCCCCATGCTCTCGAGCAGCGCCGACTGCGTGCGCGGCGTCGCGCGGTTGATCTCGTCCGCCAGCAGCACGTTCGTGAAAATCGGTCCCTCGCGGAACTCGAACTCCTGCGTGCGCTGGTTGAAGATCGAGACGCCGGTGACGTCGTTGGGCAGCAGGTCGGGTGTGAACTGGATGCGCTTGAATGCGCCGCCCAGCGACGTGGCGAGCGCGCGAGCCAGCATCGTCTTCCCGGTCCCCGGCACGTCCTCAAACAGCACGTGGCCCTCCACCAGGAGCGCGACGAGCAGCAAATCAATCACGTCGCGCTTACCGACGATGACGCGCTCGACGTTCTCGGCCAGGGTCTGGCAGAACCGCTGCAGCGTGGTGCCGCCGCTCACACCGCCATGGTAGCAGGATGAATAGGTAAAGCGGCGATATAAGCTGCGGGTGGGTGAGCCCGAGTCAGCTCGGGTTGGTCTGCGTGGGGAGCGAGACCTCTGCCTGAGCGCGATGCGCCTCGGGACCGCGCGGGATGTCTCCGGTCACCGGCTCGCGCCGGCGCGCGCCGTGGCGGTGCATGATCTCGCGCGCTGCGTCGACGCGTTCCGCCGCACGCACGGTCACCACCGCGCGCCCGGCATGCAGCTCGCCCTCATAGAACGCCACCTCTTCCTCGGGCACACCCAGACCCACCAGACCGCCCAGCACGCCTCCCGCGGCCGCGCCGATCGCCGCGCCGCCCAGTGCCGAGGCCAGGATCCCGCCCGCCAGAACCGGACCCACGCCCGGGACGACGAGTGCAGCCGCGGCGCCGATCAGGCCGCCTAGCAGCCCGCCCGTGAGCGCACCCGTCGCCGCGCCGCCCGCCGCCTCGGGCACCGCCGCTTCGAGGTCGGCGCCGTCGTGCCCGCCGGCCACTGCGCTGCCCGGCGTGCGGATGGCGTACCCGATGTCGTCCTGTGCGAAGCCGGCGTTGCGCAGCTCCTCGACCACGCGCTCGGCCTCCCTGCGACTCTCGAACACTCCGACTACGTGCTCGCGATGGATAGCCATGTCAGGACGC
>DASTZM010000243.1:0-3727 GCA_035764305.1 Chloroflexota bacterium
CCTGGCTGCCCGGTCTCCTCGCTGAGCGCAAGTGCGGGGTGGTGCTCGTCGTGTTCCCGGCGGCCAACCTTGCCCGGATCGTCTTGGATCCCACGCTCGATGAGGTCGAGGCGGAACGCCTCGTGCTGGGCGTACTCGCCCAGATGCAGCTCGGATCGCTCAACACGCAGATCGCGCGGGTCAACCGACGGCGCAACTCCAGCCCGGCCGGAACTAGGACACCAGCCCGAAGCCCTGCTCGGCAAAGTGCTCGTCAAAGGCCAGCGCCTGCCGAATCCCGCCCAGCCGCATCGCCGAGAAGCTGACGCAGTCCACCAGGCTGGGTGCGCGCCACCCACCGCCGCTGCGGCGTGCTTGGGATCAGCGGCGTCGAGCACCGCATACAGCGCGGAAGCGTCGACAAACGTGGCCGGCCGCCGGCTTCGTTCGGGTTGCGTGGTCAGCCGCGCGAGCCCTCGCCGGCGAAGGCGTCCGTCAGGTAGCGGTCGTGTTCCTGCGACACCGGCGCGCCATCTCCCCTGACCATGCCGATCGCCCCGAGCGTTCGATCACGGCGCGCCTGCCGCTGGACCGCACCCTGCTGACTGAGCAGCAGATCCACCGCCCGCCTGACCAGCGCCCCCTTTGACGCGTCCTCAGCCCTGGCGAGCGCCCCCAGCGCCCGGTCCTGTTCCTCTGTCAGCAGAATCTGTGTGCGGATCATTCGGGAATACCATCATGATCACGTCAGATAATGTCGGGTTGGCCGAACGTCCATTCCGTTGGCAAGGCGAGATGCTCGCCCTCCGCCTCCGTCGCCTGTCGTGCCCGCACCACCTGCGCCAGCCGCTCCGGCATCCGGTCCGCCACCCCGCTGATCACGTTCCCCCCGTAGCTGTGCCCCGCCAGCACCACGTCGTACAGGTCCTCGTAGAACAGCACGTTCGCCACGTCCTGCACGTGCGTCTCCACCGAGACGTCCGGGGTGGCCAGGTGCGTCCGCTCCCCCAACCCCGTCAGCGTCGCCGCATACACGTCATGCCCCGCCTTCCGCAGCATCGGTACCACGAACCTGTTCCACGACCACGCGCCACCCCAGGCGCCGTGCACGACCACGAAGGTACTCACGGGGACGTGATAGCACGTCCCGAGCGTCTGTGGAGGCAAGCGTGCGGCGATCGCGCGGGCGGCGGCATGACCTGTGCCGGATACGTAGGTCCGAGGCGCGCGGCGACGGAGCGCCGGTCGCGCGCCCCAAGGTGTGGCGGTGGGGGTAGGCCCAGGGACCAGCGGCTCTCCGCGGAGCGCAGCTAGGAGGAATGCAAATGGGGACCATGGAAGGCATGGATCGCACAGGACGCGTGCACATCCAGCCGGGGATGGACGTCTTCGACGTCGACGCGCACAAGATCGGCAGCGTCGTGCATCTGCACGAGCGGTCGGGGGGCGGCCCCGCGAGCCCGGGCGGGTACACCGTCGAGGTCAAGACGGGCTTCCTGGGACTCGGCAAGCACTACTTCATCCCCCAGAGCGCCGTGAAGGACGTCACCGAGGGCGGCGTCTTCCTCAATGCCAGCCGCGACACGGCCAAGCACGCCGGCTGGGAGACACGCCCAGCTGACCTCGGCGCCGCACCGCACCAGGAGATGGTGCGCCCGGCCCAGGAGCACGTCTCGTCGGCGAGCGCGGCGTCGACGTGGGACGAAGCGTCGCCGGGCTACCGGTCTCGGTTCCTCTCGCGCTACGGCGCCGACGCCAGCTGGCAGCGCTACGAGCCGCGCTATCGCTTCGCCTGGGAGATGAGACAAGCGGCCGATCTGAGAGATCGGCGGTGGAGCGAAGCCGAGGCCGAGCTACGCCAGCGGTGGGAGGTGCTGCACCCCGCCGACCCGTGGGAGGGCGCGTCCGAAGTCATCCGCGACGTCTGGGAAGGCGCCCGCACCACCGCCTGAGAGGCCGGCCTGAGCGCGAGTCCGGCTACCCCGGATCTCAACCGCAAACGCGACGCGCCCGTAATTGGCAAGGCGAGATGCTTGCCCTCCGCCTGCTCCGTGCCGGGATCGCCCTCGCCGGCCTCCTCGTCGTCCTCGGTCTCCCCGCCTCACCTCCCCATGCCTCCGCCGCCCCCGCCCCCCAGAGCGCAACCGAGGTAACCCTCCCCCGCGCCCACTTCTACTCCCAGACCGGCGGCGACACCCCCCGCCCCGACGACGGCTTCCTCGTCGCCGACCGGCCGGGCTTCGGCTTCCCCACCGGCCGCCGCCACGTCCGCTTCTGGACCGAGTTCACCCGCTACGGCGGTGTCGCCATCGTCGGGTATCCCGCCTCCCGCCCCTTCGTCTGGGACGGGTTCGACGTGCAGGTCTTCCAGAAGGGCGTCTTCCAGTGGCGGCCGGAGCAGCCGCCCGACGGCCGCGCCTGGTTCATGAACGTCTTCGACGAGTTCACCCGGCGCGGCCTCGACGCCCGCCTGCTCGCCGAAAAGCAGGTCCCCCTGCCCGGCGCCTTCGACGACCGCGGCAAGACCTTCGAGCAGATCGCCGCCGAGCGCCTCGCGCTGCTCGACCAGCACCCCGCGCTGCTGCGCCAGTACCGCAGCGTCCCCGATCCCCTCGCGCTCTACGGCCTGCCCAACAGCGCCGTCCAGGACCTCGGCCCCTTCTACGCCGTCCGGCTCCAGCGCGCCGGCTTCCAGGAGTGGAAGGTCGACGCGCCCGGCATCGCCCGCGTCGGCCAGGTCACCGTCGTCAACGCCGGCGACCTCGCCAAGGAGTACGGCCTCATCCCCACCGCCGCCGCGCAGCCCGTGCCGCCCCCCGCGCCACCCAGCAGTCAGGTGGCCGTCTACACCCCCGGCCGCGAGGAATCCGTCACCTCCCCATTCACCGTCGCCGGCGACGCGCAAGCCTTTGAGGCCGTCGTCCTGTGGGAGCTCACCGACCCCCAGCGCGGCGACGTGCTCGGGCGCGGCTTTGCGATGGCCCTCAGCTGCTGCGAGTGGTCGAGCTTCGAGCTTGAGATCACCTACGCCGTGCCGCGCCCGCTCCGCGCCACCCTCGCGGTGTGGGGCAGCTCCGGCCGCGAAGACGCCGGCCGCCCGGGCGAAGTCCGCGTCCCGCTCGACCTCCAGGACCTCCAGCGCCCCGCCGCCGCGAAGGACGGCTCGCGCCTGATCGAGCCCCTCCGCCTCTCCGCTGAGACGTCACCCGATACGTGGGTCATCACCTTGCGCGTCCGCAACGAGAGCAGCGCGCCCATGCGTGTCGACGCCTCGGACTTTGGTCTGCGCGACGACGCCACCGGCGCCCTCCAATGGAGCGACGACACCGCCGCCTGGGACATCGGCGCCGGCGAGTCGCGCGAGACAGCCCTCCGCTTCCCCCGGCCCGGCGCAGCCGCCAACGCGGCCGATCTGCGCCTCCTCCACCGCCCCCGCCGGCTCCAGAGCCCAACCGCTACGCCCGTCCCACCGCTCGTCGTCGATCTCCCCGACCCCACCCCCAGCCGCTGATCACCTCCGCGCGCGGCGCCACCGCTCCAGAAGCCGGTAGACGGGGTAGACCGGCGGCATGACCACCCGGTTGTAGGCCACGCGCAGCGCCGTCGTCGCCCACCCGGGCGGGCGACGCCCCTCGTCGGCGTCGATCATGGCCAGGAACAGCCCCATCAGGAGCGAGAAGCGGGCGTTCCAGGCGGCGCACTCGGCCGGCGTGCGCCCGCTGCGCCGCACCAGCTCGGCCGCCGCCGC
>DASTZM010000244.1:0-4280 GCA_035764305.1 Chloroflexota bacterium
TGGCGGGACTCGTCCTGGCGAACACGATTCAGAACAGCGCCCACGCCGTGATTCTGCTCGCCGTCCTGGCCGCGCGGCACGCCGACGCTCTGCCGCCAGGTCTGGCCGCGACGGTGGCGCGCATCGGCGTTGCCTCTGCGCTCATGGCGACGGTGTGTGCGATCGCTCAGGCCATCGTCGCGACTCCCGCGTCACCGCTTGCGCTCGCGGCCTACCTAGCCGTCACCGGGGCGTTGGCCGGCGCCGCCTACGTCGCTGCCCTCATCGCGCTGCGCGGCGAAGAGGTCGCGCTTGTGCGTGCCGGTGTGCTCGACCGGCTGCGCAGGCGGAGCGCCGCGTGAGCGCTTTCGTGTCAGCGCGCCGCGCCGCCGGACCCGCCGAATCGCTGGTGCTGCTGCTTCGGAGCATGCGGCCACGCCAGTGGCCCAAGAACGGCGTCGTGCTCTTCGGGCTGGTGTTCGCGCTCGAGCTAGGGCAGCCCGGGCAGGTGCTGCGCGCGGTCGCCGGCACGCTGCTCTTTTGTCTCCTGTCCGGCGCGGTCTACCTGTTCAACGACCTGCGCGACGTCGAAAAGGACCGGCTCCATCCCCGCAAGCGCACGCGGCCCATCGCGTCGGGGCGCCTCGCACCGGCGGCAGCGGCGGTCGTCGCGCCGGTGCTCGCCGCCGGCTCGGCGTTCGGGGCGTACCTGCTGTCGCCCGCATTTGGCCTGATCGCCGCCGGCTACCTGGCGCTGCAGGCGCTGTACGTCCTCCTGCTCAAGGAGATCGTCATTCTCGATGTCCTCGCCCTCTCGCTCGGCTTCGTCCTCCGCGCCGCGGCGGGAGCGGTCGTGGTCGGCGTGCCGATCAGCCCATGGCTCTACGTGTGCGCGCTGTTGCTGGCGCTCTTCCTCTCGCTTGGCAAACGGCGGCAGGAGTTGGTCTCCCTTTCGGCCTATGACGGCGCGCTCGACCTGCCGGGGCTGGCGGGCCGCCACCGTCCGGCGCTGGAGCATTACACCGTCGGGCTACTCGACCAGCTGATCCAGGTCGTGACCACCTGCCTGGTGGTCGCCTACAGCCTCTACACGTTCTCCGCCGAGAACCTGCCCAGGAACCACGCCATGATGCTCACCGTGCCGTTCGTTCTGTACGGCCTGTTCCGCTACCTGTACCTGGTCCACGTGCGGGGCGAGGGTGGAGCGCCCGAGGAGATCCTGCTGCGCGATCCCGGCATCGCCGCGTGCGTCGCCCTGTGGGGCGCCGCCTGCGTCGCGATCCTCTACCTCTCGCCGCGCACCGCCTGATAGCCGGACTGACGACCCATTCCCGCCGTGGTCTTCCGCGCCGACCTCCATTCGCATACCGGCCACTCGAAGGACAGCCTGTTGCCCGCCGATGCGCTGCTTCGTGCCGCCGCGGCGCGCGGTATGAACGCGTTGGCGGTCACCGACCACGACTCGTTGGGCGGGGCCGAGCAGGCGATGGCCCTCGCCGAACGCCAGCCGGAGCGCTTCGGCGGCATCCGCGTGATCCCCGGCAGCGAGATCCGCACGCGCGAGGGCGAGATCATTGGCCTGTTCCTGCGCCGGAACATCCCGCGGGGCCTGTCGCCGGAAGAGACCATCGCCGCGATCCGCGAGCAAGCTGGCCTGGTGATCGTGCCGCACCCGTTGGACAGACTCCGCGGCTCGCGGCTGACCGAAGTCGCGTTGCACCGCGTGGCGCACCTTGTCGACTCTGTGGAGGGCCTGAACGCGCGGACAACGTTTCCTGGAGATAACCTGCGGGCGCAGCGCTTCGCGCGAGAGCATGGCCTGTGCATGACGGCGGGGAGCGACGCGCACGTCGCCCGTGAGGCCGGCACGGCGTACCTGGAGCTAGACGAAGAACCGGCGGCCCAGCCGCAGTCGCTCCTGGCGCAGATACGGCGGGCGCGGGTCCGTGGCGGGTTGAGCGCGCCAACCGTGCACGTCTACAGCAAGCTCGCCACCTGGCGGAAGCGCCTCGGGATCGCCCCGGCGATTCAGCTCTAGGGCGGGCCACCGTGGACGCCGCCGTCGGGCTTGCGCTCGCACTGTACGTCGTCGCGTGCTCGGTCCCGCTGGGGGTTGCGCTGCTCCGCCGGCTCGACGTTGCGGCCTGTGCGGGGCGGGATGAGCGACTCGTAGCCGGCGCAGCGCTCGGACTCGGCGCGCAGGCGTACACGCTCACGCTGCTTGGCGCCGGCGGCCTTTTCCAGCGCTGGGTTGTCCTTGCCATGCCGCTCGCGCTCGCCGTCGTCGCGGTGCCGTTCACTGCGCGCCCCACCCGGCCGGCGTGGCGCCGCCCGAGGCTATCGCTGCCGGAATGGGCGGCGTGCGCGATGCTGGCGCTCGTCGGCGTCGCGGTCGTTGTGTCCGACCTGGCACCGCCGAGCGATTACGACGGGCTTCTCTACCACCTGGTGGCGCCCCGCACGTACCTCGAGCATGGCCGGCTGGTCTACGTCCCGCACAACTTCTCCGCCAATCTGCCCGCGCTCGGCGAGATGCTGTTTGCGGTTGGGCTAGCGGGTGGGTCCGATCGCGCCCCACAGCTCATCCACGCATCGGCGGGCGCGCTCGGCGTGGCGCTCACCTATCACACCGCCCGCAGGCTGCTCCCCGCCTCCACGGCCCTATGGGGCGCAGCCGGCTTCGCCGCCACACCGCTCGTACCGTTTCTCATGACGCGCGCGTACATCGACCTCTTCACGGTCGTCTTCTGCGTGCTGGCGACGTGGGCTCTCGTGGATTGGCAAAGCACACCGCGCCCCAACGCTCTGCTCGTCTGCGGCGCCGCGCTCGGGCTGGCCGTCTCCACCAAGTACGCCGCGCTCCCCGCGGCGGTTGGAGTCGGTGCGGTCGTCTGCCTGGTGGGATGGCGCCGTGGCGGCCCCGCGACCGCAGTGCAGTGTGCGGTCGTGACCGCGAGCACCGCGCTCGCCGCGTCGCTTCCCTGGCTCGCGCGGCAGATCACGATGCTCGGCAACCCGCTCTGGCCGATGTATGTCGGCGGCCGAGACTGGGACGCGGCGCGCGTCGAGCAGCTCACCTACTTCGTGCGACAGTACGGCAGCGGCAGCGGGTTGGGAGACTTCGTCCTCCTTCCCGTCAACGTGTTTCGGGAGAGCTGGCGGTTCGGCCACGTCCCGTGGTCGTTCCCACCACCGGTCGCTGTGGCGGCTCCGCTCGCGGCGTGGAGCCGTCACACCGGGGTGCGGTCGCTGCTCGTGGGTGCGTCGATCGCGACCTTCCTTTGGGCAGTTGGATGGCAGGACCTGCGTTTCTTGCTCACGATCTACCCGCTGTTGGCGCTGCTTGGCGCCGCGGGAGCGTACAGCGTTGCGCCCCCGCGGCGGGCGGGCCCTATCGTCGCCCTGCTCGTATGCGGGACGCTGGTCATGGCGCTCGCGCGCGAGGGGCAGCGCGCGTTCTCGCGCATTCCGGTGGTGATCGGGCTGGAAAGCGCTGACGCGTTCTTGCGGCGCGAGGTGAGCAACCACGCCGCGATGGCGTTCCTGAATGGCATCGGCGATCCCGGCGACGGCGTCCTGTTCCTGGGATCGGGACCGACGTGGTACTGCCGCGTGCGCTGCATACCCGACCCCGCACACGACAACCTGCTCGTGTTCGTTCTTGGTGGGCAGCCGCACGCTGCCGTCGATTCGGACGCCGTGCGAGCGCGCTTGCGAGCGGAGGGTGTCGGCTACGTCCTGCTGAGCAAAGTCGACTACTGGTACCTCGAGCATCAGGACCCTGAGGGGCGGCTCAAACGGCAGCTGGCCGAGTTCTATGTCTTCAAGTCGCGCTACCTGGAGTCGCTGTACGAAGACGCTTCGAACGAGGTGTATCGCCTTCGATGACACGCTGGCGACAGGCGCGGCGGGTGGTCGCGGCGTGGGTGGTGAGCTTCGCGCTGTACGCCCTGTACTTCCAGGGACAGTGGGCCTTCGGCGAGCGCCCGATCTACTCGATCACGGGCGATGAGCCGCACTACCTGACCATCGCGATGAGCTTGGTCACCGACGGCGATCTGGACGTCCTCGACGAGTACCGTGACAAGGAGTATTTCCCGTACTACCCCTTCCACCTGGGGGACCCACGCGACCCCGAGGACATGCACGCCATCTACGGACGGAGCGGCGCGCTGTTCTCCAAGCACAGTATTGGGCTGCCGCTGCTGCTCACCCCCGCGATGCGCCTGGGTGGGTATGGCTGGGCGACTGTCTTCATGCTCGCCGTCGCGGCGACGCTCTCGGTCCAGATCCTGTACCTC
>DASTZM010000245.1:0-5004 GCA_035764305.1 Chloroflexota bacterium
CGGCGGCGCCACGCCCAGCCGGGCCCGACCGCTCGAGAGCTCGAGGATCACCGTCGCACGCTCGGGGCGGAACCGTCCCTGGTCTGCCCGCAGCAGACGCAGGGTCGAGCTGGGATACAGCAGTACGGTGCTCTGATCGAAGAGCTGGACGAAAGCGCGCGCGTTCGCCGCCGTGCGCAGCGTGTCGCCGGGCCCAACGCGCGTGTCGGGGCCCGCTGGCTGCCATTCGCGCGCTCCGTCGCGCCGCAGGAAGACGACCCCGTCGATTGTGGTGAGGTCGGCCGTGCGCGGCTCGGTCGCCGAACCGACGTACCAGGAGCGAAGCGCCGGCCCGCCGACGACGAGCACGACCAGCGCCACGGCCGCCACCAGTGTGACGCGCCACGCGAGGCGCACCGCCGCCCCCGCGTCCGCGGTGTACGGGCTGAAGGTCGGAACGAGCGGCGCATAGCGCTGCGTCCCTCCCAGCCGGGTGCCGGTCGCTTCAGCCACCTACGATGTAACGCGGGCCGGCGGCCGCGGGAGTAGCGGCCGGACCGGCGAACGCGGGGCTAGGCGTCGCGCTGCTTCTTGCGCTTGCCGATGATCTCCACCGCGGGCGCCGGTGACGCGACGGTGGAACGGACGCCCTTCGCGACGGCGTCCTTCTTGGGCTTCTTCTTCTCGCGCTTGGTGGGTGCGCCTTGGGGCATGGACTCACCTCCTCCGGATCGTGGTGCCGCTCGATTATAGGGAGGCGCGGCGCGAGAGCCGCATCTCGACCGCCCGCGCGTGCGCCTCGAACCCTTCGGCGCGCGCGAGACGCGCCGCCACCGGCCCAATCTCGTCCAGCCGCTCCCGGCTCAGCCCCACGACGCTGATTGTCTTGAGGAAGTCGTCCACCGAGAGGGGAGAAGAAAAGCGAGCCGTGCGCGCCGTCGGCATAACGTGGCTTGGCCCGGCGACGTAGTCCCCGGCCGCCTCGGGCGAGCTGTCGCCGACGAACACGCCGCCGGCGTGCCGGATCCGCCCGACCCACGCCCACGGCTCACGCACCAGCAGGCACAGGTGCTCCGGCGCGTACTCGTTCGCAAGCGCGATCGCCTCCTCGAGTGTCGGCACCACGATTGCCCCGCCCCGCGTCCCGAGCGAGACACGCGCCGTCTCCCGCGTCGGCAGGTCGGTGAGCTGGCGCTCTATCGCCGCCTGGACGCTCTCCGCCACCGTACGGGACGTGGTCAGCAGCAGGGCCGACGCCAGCGGGTCGTGCTCCGCCTGCGCCAAGAGGTCCGCCGCCACCTCCTCGGCATCCGCGCTGTCGTCGGCGACGACCAGGGTCTCGGTGGGCCCTGGGAGCTGGTCGATGTCCACGGCACCGAAGACGCGCCGCTTGGCCAGCACGACGAAGAGGTTGCCCGGACCGAGGATCTTGTCCACCGCCGGCACGCTCTCCGTGCCGTACGCCAGCGCCATGATCGCCTGTGCGCCGCCCACCTTGAAGATGCGGTCGACCCCCGCGACGTCGGCGGCGACGACCATCTCCGGACGCTGCGACCCGTCGCGCTGGGGCGGCGTGCAGAGCACGATCTCGGAGACTCCCGCGACCTTGGCCGGCACCGCCGTCATCAGGACGGTCGAGGGGTATGCGGCGCGGCCCGCGGGCGCGTACAGGCCCACCCGCTCGAGCGGGATGCGCATCTGTCCCAGGCCTTCGGCGTAGTCGATCCAGCTCCCGCGGGGCTGCTGCCGGTGGTACGCGGCGACGCGGTCCGCCGCGCGACGCAGGTCGTCCACCAGCAGTTGCGGCACCCGCTCGTACGCTGCGTCGATCTCGTCCCGTGACGTCTCGAAGCGCTCTGGGGCGCGTCCTTCCAGCTTCTCAGACAGCTCCCGCAGCGCGGTGTCGCCGCGCGATCGCACTTCCGTGCGGACGCGCTCTACGAACGCCTCCGGCGACAGCGCCTGTCCGAAGACCGACGCCGTCTGCTGCGACACCGCCTCATCGGTTCGCACCTCGTCCAGCGGCACGCGCCGCAGCAGTTCGGCCGCCTCGGCTGTCCCCGACGCGACGACCCGCAGGGCGGGAGCCTTCTCCTTGCCGGCGCGCGTCACGCTACTTCGCGCCCAGCGCGTCGAGCATCGCCTCGTAGCGCTGCGAGCGCTCGTCGAACAGGTAGCGGAGCGGCACAACGGAGATCCCCGACCCACCCACCGAGCGCAGGTGGTCGACCGCGGGCTGCAGCTCGCTCGCGGCGGCGATGATGGTCGCCGCGAACCACGTCTCCCCGCCAGCTTCGTTCGAGTACACGCGGGCCACCGTCGGTCCGCGCCGCCCGCGTGTGGCGGGTGAGCGCACGAGCGCCGCCGCGACCTCGTCCTCGGTCGCGGCCGAGAGGTTGGCGGTGATGGAGTAGAAGGTCTGCGCGCGTAGGCGCGCCTCCACCAGCTCGAGGATCCGCCGCGTCAGCTCGCGCTTCTCGGCGCTGGCCGCCAGCGCGCGGCGGTTGCCGATAAGGCAGGCCTGGAACTCGATGACCACCGCGTTGCGCAGGGCCTTGAGACGGTTCTCGCGCAGCGAGGTACCCGTCGTGGTGATGTCCACCACGATGTCGGCGAAGCCCACGCCCGGCGCCGCCTCGACGCCTCCCTTGAGCTCGACGAACGTGAAGTGGGTGATGCCGCTGGCGTAGAAGAAGCGCTTGGCGAGGTTGGGGAAGCTCGTGGCTACTCGCAGCTGCTCGCCCCGCTCGCGCAGCTCGAGCGCCACCTCGGCCAGATCGGCGACGGTCGAGACGTCGATCCAGCTGTCCGGTCCGGCGACGACGAGCTGCCCCGCCGAGAAGTCGAGCGCGTCGTGGAGGGTCACGATGTCGTCGCTCTCGCCCTGGACCTCCTGCAGCTGGTCGAGGCCAGTGATGCCGATGTCGACCTTGCCGTCGATCACCTGGTTCAGGACGTCCTCGGAGCGCTGGAGGACGACCATCACGCGCGGCATCCCGGCCATGGAGGCGGTCAGCTGGCGATCGCTCGTGCGCTTGACGCGCATGCCGCACTCGTCGAGGAACTGGAGCGCCTGGTCTTCCCACGCCCCCTTGCGCGGCACGCCGAATCGGAGTCCGCCCCGCGCGGTGGCGCCGGCGGCAGTCATACCGCCACCGGCGGCGTCATCGCCAGCGCCGCGGGAACCTCGGACAGCGCCACGTCTCGCTCCTCGCCGCTGCGCATGTCGCGCAGCCGTACCGCGGCGGCCTCACTGTCCGGGACATCGGTCACCACCGCCACGTGCGTGAAACCTTCGCGGTCGGCGAACTGCAGGCTGTTGCGGACCGGTCGCTGCGTCACATCCAGGTGGACGCGCAGCCCGGCGGCACGGAGCGCCTGCGCGGCGCGTCCCGCCGCCCCGGCCGCCGCGGCGGACGCAGGCACGACGAAAAGCTCACCGCTGGCCTCGGCGCCGGCGGCGCGGCCTTCGACCGCCAGCGCGAGCGCGACGCGCTCGACGCCGAAGGCAAACCCCAGGGCTGGCGCGGGCTGCCGCCCGCCGAGAGCCCGGACGAGGTCATCATAGCGCCCGCCGCCGCACAACTGGCTCTCGCTCCCGAGCGCCGCGTGATCGATCTCGAACACCATGCCCGTGTAGTACTGCAGCCCCCGGCTCAGGCCAAGGTCAAGCGTTAGGCGGCTCGTGTCGAGACCGAGCGCGACCAAGTGATCGCGCGTCGCGGCCAGGGACCGCAACGGCGCATCAGACAGTGAGTGCGCCTCCAGCACTTCGCGTCCGCCGGCCAGCACGGCGTCGGGCGTGCCCCTCAGCGCGCCGAGGCGGTCGATCACGCCGAGCGCGCGGTCGACCGCCTCGGCCTGCGACCGCCCCGCGAGCTTGCGCACCATCCGCTCGACGACGTCGCTCTCGGCGCGCCGCCCCAGGCCTTCCAGCCCCGCGGTGCGAATCATCGCCGCCACCGCCGCGCGAATCTGCGCCGGATCGTCCGTGTCGTTGCGGCCAGCGGCGTCGATCGGGGCCGCGGGCGCGCCACCTGTTGACGCCCCGTCCTCGAACAGCTCGGGGTCGAGAGCTGCCAGGCGCTGCCGCACCGCCACCACGCCCCGCCGGCGCGCCTCCTCGGCGCTCTCCAGCAGAAAGGCGCGCAGCCGACCCGCCAACCCCAAGCGCGTGAGCAGCTCGGTCAGCACTCCCACGTGTCCGACCGTGATGGTGTAGTCGCGCAAGCCAAGCGCGTCCAGCGCCTGCGCCGCCAACAGGACGACCTCCGCGTCGGCCAGGGGCCCCTGCGCGCCGATCAGCTCCACGCCGGAGTGCGTGAACTGCCGGAAGCGACCCCGCGACGGCCGCTCGTAGCGGAAGACCGGACCTGTGCTGAATAGGCGCGCCGGCAGCCTGGCCGGCGGCTGCGCCACGAACGCACGGACGACGGATGCCGTCAGCTCAGGCCGGAGACAGAGCTGGCGTCCGCCCTGGTCTTCGAAGGCGTAGAGCTTAGAGATGATGTCCAGCCCGGACTTGCGCAGGTGCAGCTCGGCCGGCTCGATCACCGGCACCTCGATTCGCCGGTAGCCGAACGAGGCGAAGGTCCGCTCGAGCTGGGCGCGCACAGCGGCGAGCGGGTGAGCTTCGGCCGGCCACGCGTCCTGCGTGCCGCGCACGCGCTCCACCGGGCGGCGCTGTTCGACGCCGCCCGTCACGCGCCTACGCCTTGGCCGTAGGGGAGGACTCGCTCTTGGCCGAGCTCGTGCTGTCCGTTTTGGCGCTGGTCGACGAGTCGCTCTTTGAGTCGGACTTCGTCTCGGACTTCGTCTCGCCTTTGGCGTCGGCCTTGGCCGGGCTCTTCAGCGGATCGGGCGTGCTCTCGGAGCCGGTCTTGCGGCTGTCGGTGATGTACCAGCCGGAGCCTTTGAAGACGACCCCTGCCGGGAACAACACCTTCCGAACCGATGAACCGCACTCCGGGCACTCGCTCACGGGCGGGTCGCTGAACTTCTGGAACCGCTCGAAGCGGTGCTTGC
>DASTZM010000246.1:0-2243 GCA_035764305.1 Chloroflexota bacterium
CGGGTGCGGCGGCGACGTCAAGCGCGCTGCCGTTCACGCGCACGCGCGCGTCGATGCACCAGCCCGGGATGCGCAGGTGCATCGACGCATCACGGTCGGGGTAGGCGTTCTGGGTGACCTCGACGCGCACCGCGCCATCCCGCGGGTAGCCGGTCTCGATCCGGCCGGCCGCGCCGTCGACGCGCAGCTCACCAGGCAGGTAGTGGTGGATCCACAGGCCTTCGGGCGAGCGTGACGCGACGTAGCCGGGCAGCGAGAGCAGCAGGCGCGCGATGTTGGGCGGGCAGCAGGCGGTGGGGAACCACTCCTGGCGGCGGTGGGAGCCGTCGGAGGCGAGAGGGTTTTGATAGAAGTAGCGCGTCCCATCGAGTGAGAGTCCGGCCAGGATGCCGTTGTAGAGCGCGGTCTCCATCCAGTCGGCGTGGCGCGCGTCTCCGGTGAGCAACAGCATCCGCCAGTTCCAGAAGAAGCCGCCGATGGCGGCGCACGTCTCGGCGTAGGCGCGCTGGTTGGGCAGCTCGTAGTCGCCGCCGAACGACTCGCCGTGCCAGTGGGCGCCCAGTCCGCCGGTGACGTAGGCCTTGCGCTCAAAGGCGCTCGACCAGAGCGCCTGGACGGCGGTCCACAGCGCGTTGTGGGTGCCCTCGGCGCAGGCGTCGGCCATGCCGGTGGCGAGGTACGTGGCGCGCACGGCGTGGCCGACGATCTCGCGCTGCTCGCGCACGGGGAGATGATCCTGGAAGGTCTGGGAGCCGTCGAGCACGCCGCGACCGCGCCATTCGAGGAAGAGGAGCGACTGGTCGAGGTACTTGCGATCGCGGGTGTGCCGGTACAGCTCGACCAGCGCCAGCTCGATCTCCTCGTGACCATCGGTATTTCGGTTGGAGGGCGTGAAGGTGGCGCAGATCAGGTCGGCGAAGCGCGTGGCGACGTCGAGGAGCGATCGCTTGCCGGTGGCACGGTGGTGGGCGACACCGGCCTGGATGAGATGCCCAGCGCAGTAGAGCTGGTGCATGCGCGTCAGGTTGTCCCACCGCTGCGCTGCCCGGTCGAAGGTGAAGTAGGTGTTCAGGTAGCCGTCTGACGACTGCGCGGCGGCGATCTCGTCGACGACCGAATCGACGAGCGCATCCAGGTCGGGATCGGGCGCGAGCGCGAGTGCGTAGGCGCAGGCCTCAAGCCACTTGTACACGTCCGAGTCGTCGTAGAAGCGTCCGACGAACTCGGCAATCCGCTTGCGACCCGAGGCGCGGCGGAAGTGGTCGATGCGACCGGTGCGCTCGCACTGCTCGTGCTGCTGGCGCAGCGTTACCTCGCGCAGCTGGCGGAGGCGGGGGCCCCAGAACCCGCCGTCGGGCGTGAAGGCGGTCAGCGGCAGCGGGCGCAGCACCGCGCGCGGGCTGGACGACAGGTCGGCGACGGGGGGAACGGTCCGCACGACGGCCGATTATGCACCGGCGTAGTCGACGCGTCAGGCAGCGGTCAGGGGAAGGTCATGCAGGAACGCGCGAAGAGGAGTAGAGTGGTGAGCTAAGGGGCCGGTCGACTGCGCGCCAAGCGCGGATCGATCCCGACGATGGAAACACTCTTCTTAGTCTGCTTCGCCTTCGGGGCGCTGTTCACCGCGGTTTCGGCGGTGATTGGGCTGGCGCACACCGCCGTGCCGGGAGCGGACGCGGGGCACTTCGGCCACTTTGGCCACGCGGCGCACGGCCCACACGTACCGCACGGGTCACAGGTGCCGCACGGCGCGCACGTGTCGCACGCCCCACCGGGGCTGCACGGGCCGCACGCCGGGGAGACGGCGTTCCATCTGTTCGACGCGCTCGCGCCGTTCCTGAATGCGTCGTCGGCGCTGGCGTTTCTGACGTGGTTCGGTGCGGCGGGGTACCTGGCGCTGCACTTCGCGGCGTGGCCGCTGCCGCTCGTGCTGCTCGCGGCGGTGGCTGCCGGCGTGGCGGGCGCGGCGCTGCTGGGCGCGTTCCTGCGCAAGGTGATGGCGGGCGAGCAGGTGCTCGATCCGCGCGACTTCCGTATGGAGGGCACGCTGGCGCGCGTCACGGTGGGTATCCCCGAGCACGGCGCGGGGGAGATCGTCTTCGCGAAAGCAGGCCGGCGGCGCAGTGAGGCCGCGCGCAGCGAGGACGGTCAGGCGATCCCCCGAGGGACCGAAGTGGTGGTGTTGCGCTACGAACGCGGCGTGGCCCACGTGCAGCCGTGGACCCAGCTGCTGCAGGAACGAC
>DASTZM010000247.1:0-2500 GCA_035764305.1 Chloroflexota bacterium
TGAGGGCCGCAGTCCACAGTCATGAAGGGTGACCACTCACCCAGCGTCAGCGCGACGCTCGACCGCGCGCCGCGCGCGGGCGCGACCGTGACGGTGCGGACCGATCCGCCCCGGCGGAGGACGAAAGAGACCTCTCCCCCACGGAGGAGTGGTACGGTCAGCGTTGCGTTCTGAGCGTCGCCATTCTGGACGAGGCGCGTCACGACGCTGCCTGGCGCGATACCCGTCTCGGCGGTGTCGATCGTGCTACCACTCCGGCCGCCCTGGCGCACCTGCCCCGACCGACCCTCGGCCACGTCGGCGCGCGTCGTGGCGTGGAACTGGACGGGCGGCGCCATCGGGAACTGCGAGTCGTGGAAGCCCGAGGCGACGACGTAGCCGTGCTTGAGCCGCGACGGCCACGAGCCAGATGGCCAGAAGTTGACCAGCGTCTTGAGCCCCGCCTGGTCGGCTACCTCCCAGATGGTCTCGGCGGTCATCGCGTCGGAGTGCCACGAGTCGAGCCGGTGATCGGACCACGGATCGGTGCGCCGGCGCACGCTCCAGCCGCCTAACCCGTGCGTTCCCGCTGTGGCGCCGGTGACCATTGTCGCCCAGTTAGTGGGGGTCCACGCCGGGATGGCGGGCATGACGCGGTTGGTGCTGCCGCGCGCCATCAGCTTGGAGAAGGTCGGCAGTACCCCTTCGTCGGCGAACTTCCGCAGGAGCGGCAAGTTCATCCCGTCCATCCCGATGTGGAGGACGCGCTTTACGCGGGCGGCGGACATGTCGGCGCATGGTAGCCGCCGACGGCAGCGGTCAGTAGTTCCAGACGCGCGGAAGGACGTGCTCGCTGGCGATGACCTTAGTGAGAAGCTGGTGACGGAGGGCGGCGAGGTCCTCGGCGTAGGCGGGGTCAGCCACCACGTCGTGGTACTCGCCGGGGTCGGCATCGAGGTCCCAGAGGTGCTCGGCGCCGGACGCTTCACAGACGTAGCGGTAGCGCGCGGTGCGAAGCGCCTTCCAGCCGCGTGCCTCGGTGACGGCGGCGTCGCGATGCGTGTCAGCCGCGCCCGTAAGGACGGGGAGGAGTGAGCGCCCCTGCACGGACGGCGGAACCGGGACGCCGGCCCAGTCCAGAAGGGTAGGGACGACGTCGAGAGCTTCAACTATGGCGTCCGACTCTTGGCCGGTCTGCCAGATCGCCGAGGGATAGCGCACTAGCAGCGGCACCCGGCTGGCCTGGTCCGAGCCGGGGTACCCCTTGCCGTGCTTGAGGTGCTCGCCCAGCCAGTCGCCGTGGTCGGCAGTGAAGATGACGATCGTCTCCTCGGTCGCGCCGCGCTCGTCCAAGAGCGAGAGAATCCGCCCGCAGTGGTGATCGACCTCGCTCACCTGCGCGTAGTACCCGCGCCGTGCCTCGCGCAGACCCTCGTCGGAGTAATCGGTCCCCGGCCTCCGCGCGTCCACCTCGGGCGGGAACTTCGGCAGCCGGAAGGTCGACGAGTTGTAGAGATCCAGAAACTCCTGGGGCGCGATCCATGGGCTGTGCGGGGAGTAGAAGCCCGCGACGCAGAGCCAGGGTTGCTCGTGGCTCTCGCGGATGAAGTCCATCGCGCGGTTGGCGACGAACGCGGTGTGCGTGAGGTGGGAAGGACCGCGGAAGGCCTGGGCGTGCTTGGGGTGACGCTCATCCGGGTGTCGAATTCCGTCCTTGACGCCCAGCGCCTTGTACCAGGTCGCCGCCGCGGGCGGGAGGCCGGGGCTGATGGCGTCCATGTGCTCGGGCGCCTGGCGGCGCACCCACGCGCGATATGCGTCCTCGTACGGGCCGGGTTCGTCGGACTCCTCGAGCACGTCGAAGCCGTAACGCGGGTGCGGCTCGCGATGGTCGCGGTTGGCGTGAGGCAGGAAGTGCAGCTTCCCCACGTTGGCGCTGCGGTAGCCGTAGTTGCCCAGCATGCGTGGCAGCGTGAGCGTCTCCTGCGGGACGGGGACGCCCATGTGCGTGATGCCGAGCGTGGAGGGGTACTGGCCCGTCAGGAACGAGACCCGCGACGGCATGCAGACCGGGTTCTGGACGAAGAAGCGCCGCAGCGTCGACCCCTGGGACGCGAGACGGTCGAGGTTGGGCGTCTTGACGTCGCGGTTGCCGTTGCACCCCAGTGCGTCCCAGCGCAGCTGGTCGCAATAGAGGATGAGGATGTTGGGGCGCTTCACGCTGGGGAGCCTAGACGGTCGCGCCGACGAGCTGGTCGATCCTGGTCTGGGCCTCCTCCTGGCCGGCGAACTGGGCCTGGTAGAGCTCGGCGTAGTGGCCGCCCGCGCGCAGGAGCCCGGCGTGCGTGCCCCGCTCCACGACCACCCCGTGGTCGAGCACCACGATCTGGTCCGCGTTGCGGATCGTCGACAGCCGGTGCGCGATCACGAACGTCGTCCTCGGCGCACCCGGACCGCGCTGCGACGTCGCGGTGCCGGCGGCGTCGGCGGT
Source organism: Chloroflexota bacterium (assembly GCA_035764305.1). GTDB lineage: Bacteria > Chloroflexota > UBA11872 > UBA12225 > UBA12225 > DASTZM01. Next base: position 2,471 of record DASTZM010000247.1, read on the forward strand.
GCGGCGCGATCCGGTCACGCCACCCCGCAT
>DASTZM010000248.1:0-5546 GCA_035764305.1 Chloroflexota bacterium
AACGCCGCGGCGGGACTGGTCCTGCAGTACCCGCTGGTGCGGTGGGCCACGCGCCGCGCCGGGCCGCCCGCGGTCCTGGCGTATGGGGTCTTGCTCATGGGTCTGGGCCTGGGCGTGTTCGCCTTTGCGGACGCGCCCGCCACGGCGATGCCCCTGATGTGCCTGGGCGTCGTCCTGTTCGCCGCCGGCAGGGCGCTGGTCGAGCCGACCAAAGACGTGGTCACCTCGGAGCTGGCGCCACCCGAATCGCTCGCCGCCTACTTCGGCGTCAGCTTCCTCGCGCTGGCGGTGGGGGGCTCGATCGGCAACTACGCCGGCGGCTGGCTGTACGACGTCGCCACATCGCTGTCTCTTCCGGCGTTGCCCTGGCTCATCTTCCTCGTGCTGGGCGGCGCGGTCGCCGCGCTTCTGGGCGCGGCCACGCCGCGGCGGCCGGCCACCACCCACGAGACGGCGGACGTTCTGTAAACCGCCGCGCCCCCAAATGGGGCGCCTGTCATCTTCGTGTTACATTCGGCGCGTGGTCGGGGCGGACGGCGGCCGCACTGAGGGAGCCGGCGGCGCCAACGGAGCACACCCTCAACAGGCCCAGAATCCTCGCCCCACCGGGCGGCGCCGCATCCTGGTGGTCGACGACGAGCGCCACTTCCGCACGTTCCTGGCGGACATGCTGGAGACCGAGGGCTACGCCGTGTCGGAGGCGCGCAACGGCGCCGAGGCGCTCCAGGCGGTGCGCGAGGACCCGCCCGACGCCATCATCCTCGACTTCATGATGCCCGAGCTCGACGGCGGCGCGTTCCTCCGCGCGTTCCGCGGCGGGGCTGCCGGGGGTGCGAGTGGGAGTGGCGGAGCGGGGGCCTGCGCGCCTCCCCCCGTGCCCGTCATCGTCGCCAGCGCGTTCCCCGCCGAGCGCGTGAAGGAGGCGGCGCCGGGAGCGGATGGCTATCTCACCAAGCCGTTCCCGCTGGACGACTTGTTTTCACTGCTCACGCGGCTGCTGGGGTAGGCACGCGGAGCGGAGGTGACGCACCGCGTGCGACCGAAGCACAACGGTGACGGGGCGGGCGCCGATCCGGCGAACGGGTAATACTCCACACCCATGTTCACGTACCAGCGCCTGGAGCTGAAGCCGGTCATCAATGCCACGTGTCACTGGACCGCGTTTGGCGGCACCGTCATGTGGCCAGAAGTGGTGCGGGCCATGGAAGAAGCCCGCAAGTCCTGTGTGGACATGCGCCAGCTGCTCGACCGCGCCGGTGAGGTCATCTCGGACTACACGCACGCCGAGGCGGCGCACGTGGTGTCGGGCTGCGCCGCGGGGCTGGTCGCCGGCGCGGCCGCGATCATGACCGGCGACAGCCGGCGGCGCATGATGCAGCTTCCCCACACGACCGGGCCCGATGGCCAGCCGCTCTTCAAGGACCAGTTCGTCGCGCGCCGCTTCGGCCGCGCCAAAGACGCAGACGGCGAGTACCCGTCGTGGGGCTATGCCCAGGCGGTGCGCGGCGCGGGCGCCCACTTCGTCGAGGTGGGTGACTCGCGCGGTCTGACGCGCGAGCAGTTCGAGGCCGGGTTTGGGCCGCACACGGCGGGGGTGTACTGGGTCAGCGACGGACTGGACCACGGACTCGCGATGAAGGACGCGATCCAGATCGCGCACACGCGGGGCGTCCCCGTGCTGGTCGATGCCTCAAATACGCTTCCGCCCGCGGAGAACTTGCACGCTTTCATTGATATGGGTGCGGACCTGGTAGCCTTTTCGGGCGGGAAGGGGCTGCGCGGGCCGCAGGGCTCGGGGATCCTCACGGGGCGCGCTGACCTGATCCGCGCGGCGCGCGCGCAGTCGGCGCCCATCCAGGGGATCGGCCGCCCGCTCAAGGTATCCAAGGAGGAGATCGTCGGTCTGCTCACGGCGCTGGAGCTCTGGGCGTCGCGCGATCACGCGGCCGACCTGCGCGACGCCAAGCGGCGCACGCAGCGCGTGGTCGATGCGCTGGACGGGCTGCGGACGGTGCGCGCCGAGCACGTCTTCCCGGACCACGCCGGCCGCCCGTACCCCACGGTCTTCATCCATGTCGACCCCGAGTGCGGGCTCAGCGCGGCGCAGGTGGTGGAGCAGCTCCTGGCGGGCGATCCACCCGTCGCGGTGATGGGACACACCGATCCCACCGTGGTGCGCGTGGACGTGCGGATCCTCTCCGAGGACGAGACCGAGCGCGTCATCGCCCGACTGCGCGAGGTGCTGGCCAACTAGCCAACCAGTAGCCAGGCAGGTAACCAGGCAGGTAGCGCGTTCCGTCAATCGCTGCTACGATGGCGTCCGGGGCCGAGTGCGCCCCGTCACATACCCGCCACAGGAGGGTTCACAGGACCATGGCACGTCTCGTCGTCCGTCCGTCCATCCACCGCCGGCGCATACTTGCCGGCACCACCCTCCTGGCGGGCGCCGCGCTCGCGGCGTGCGGCCCCACCCCCAGCGGTCCCGGGAACACGCAGACCAAGGGCCCGGTGACGATCAAGCTCTCGATGTGGGACTACAACCCGCAGATCGTGCGCCAGAACCTGGACCGCTTCGAGACCGAAAATCCCGGCATCAAGGTGGAGGGACCCGAGACGGGCGCGTGCTGCGACGTCTACCGCACCCGCATGAACACCGCCTTTCTGGCCGGCGAGCGCCTGGACGCGATGTACATGCGCGACGAGGACGCCGCCGAGTGGGCCGAGGCCAAGTGGATCAGGGAGCTGGACAAGTTCCCCGGCGCCAAGGACCTCACCAAGGACGAGTACCCCTTCGTCACCGAGCAGACCAACTACCGCGGCAAGAAGTACGGGACGATCTACTACATCGGTGGGTCGGTCGCCGTCTACAACAAGGAGCACCTCAAGCTGGCCGGCTTCACCAAGCCGCCCGCCAGCTTCGACGAGATGCGCCAGCAGGCCAACCAGATCAAGCGCCAGAAGGTCAACGGCATCGACTTCCCACTCCACCTTATCCCCAGCGAGGGGCACGCCGCCGATCTGTACCTGGCCAGCGGCAAGAAGATGTTCGACGACGACCTCCAGCCCGTCTTCGGCAAGGACGCGCTCTACAAGGAGGTCCTGGACAAGCTGTACCAGGCATACACCGGCGACAAGGTCTACGGGACCGACGCGAGCATCCAGTTCCCGTTCGACAACGGCAAGTCGACCTTCTCCTGGACCTCCTTCTACGATCTCAAGCGCCTCAACGGGAAGGCCGAGGCGACGGGCAGCCAGTCGGGCGGCCTCACCAGCGGCGGCGCCGCCGCGGGGCAGCTGATGAACTACGTCAACCCGGGCTTCGCCGCGGGCAAGACGGGCGCCAACTTCATCTGCCGCCAGTACGCGATCGCCAACAAGACGCAGTTCCCGGACGAGAGCTGGAAGCTGATCTACTTCCTGGGTGGGAAGGACAAGGACGGCAAGTACTCGGTCGCCAAGCGCTGGTGGGTGGAGCAGGGGCTCAACTTCGGCTATAAGTCGATGGCCGACGACCCGGAAATCAAGAAGTTCTCCGAGGGGTGGGGCGACCTGGACGCCTACAACAAGGTGGCCACCAACGCCTCGCCCCGCCCGGGCGTGAAGGCGCCCTGGTCCGCCCTGTGGCGCACCGACTACGGCAAGGTCATCACCGACGTGATGGCGGGGACACTGACGACCAAGGACGGGATCGAGCGCGGCGTGCAGATCTGGAACCAGATGCGCGCCGACTTCGAGCGCAACAACCCGTCCTTCAGGAAGTAGCCGCCCCGCTGCTGATGGCCTGCACGCGGGTGCGGGCCACCAGCGGCAGCGCCACCGCCCCGGCGGCCGCCGCCAGCGCGTACGTTAGCCGGTAGCCTCCGGTGTCTGCGGCGCCGCCGCCGATGAGCGGCGCCACGACGTAGACGGGCGCCAGGACGGTGTTGGCGACGGCGACGTAGAGCGCGCGGTCGGCGCCGCGCGCCTCCGCGAGCGCGAGCGGCATGCCGGGGTCGGTCACGGCGAGTGCGCCCAGCGACGCACCCACCAGCGCGAAGACGGCTCCGAATGCGACGAGCGTCTGCGCCAGCAGCGCCAGGCCCGTGCCCGCGACGGCGAGCGCCACGGCGGCGGCGAGCACCGGCGTCAGACTGAACCGGTCGGCCACGGCGCCCCACAGGAGCGCGGAGGCGGTCTGCGCCGCGAGCAGCACCGCCGAGTAGAGCGCCACGTCGCCGTCGCTGGCGCCCAGGTCCCGCGCGGCGTGCACGCCGAAGAAGGCCAGGGCCATGCTGGCCAGGGCGACGAAGACACGCGCCCCCAGGTAGCGCCGCAGGGCGCCCTCCGCTCGGAGCGCCCGGGCCGCGGTGCGCAGGATTCCGCCGGGTGCGCGGCCGCCGCCGGGCGGCGCCTCGGCGTCCGGCCCGCTCCCCGCCACCACCAGCGCCGGCTCGCGCACGCTCGCCATGCAGAACAGTCCCAGCGTCACAAACACAAGTCCCGCGGCGAAGCAGATCACGAACCCCCCGGGGAAGGGGAAGGCGTCGAGCGCCGCGCGCCCCAGCGCCAGAGCGACCGCCGCGATGGCGCCGCCGAGGAACTGCGTCAGCCCGATGAAGCGCGCCCGCGCGCGGGGGTGGATCGCCACCGCCACGAGGTCGTAGTACACCGGGGTGTTCAGCCCGCCGGTGCCGCGGAACAGGCCGAAGCAGACGAAGAACACCACCAGCGTCAGCGTGGGGTGGGAGACGGCCAGGACGGACGTCGCCACCACCAGCACCAGCAGGGGGATGCGCGCGGGCGCCGCGGTGCGCACGACAAAGCTCTTTCTGCTCCCGCCCCACCACCTCGCCCGCCGCCCGCTGCGCAGCGCCGCCAGCACCTGCGCCCCAAACAGCTGGGGCAGCGACCAGCTCAGCGCCACGATCGCCGGCACCGCCCCGACGACGACGTTGGATGGGGTCAGGTGGCTGACGAACAGCGGCAGGATGGTGGTCGGCGAGTAGTACGCCAGTCCCAGCCAGAACAGGAGCCCGTCCAGCGTGAGGACGACGAAGTTGTAGCGGTAGCTCGACAAGCGGGTGGGTTGTACACCGCCCGGGCGTGACCGGGGCCGAAGAGTGACGCTAAGGCCGAGGGGTGCCGTGGGACGCCGTGGGGCGGCGGGCTACACGCTCTCCGGCTCCTCTTCGTAGATCGCTTCGCCGCGGTGGAGGCGCAGCGCGATATCGTAGGTCTGGGTGACGGCGCGGCGGGTGGGGGCGTGCGCGGCCTGCCAGCGGGCGATCGCCACCAGCGTCTGGAAGGCGGCGTCTCGCTTGCCGGCGGCGAGGAGATCTTTTGCCAGGCGTGCGCCTTCCTCGAGCATCTGGTAGTCGTGGAAGGAGGCGTCCTCGCGCAGCGTGACGTGCCCCAGGGTGCGGATCGCCGCGTCGGGATCGTGGCCCAGCGCCAGGTAGCGGTAGACCGCGGCGCCCGCCTCGTCGACGCCACCCTGCCCCTCGCACGCGTCCGATACCAGACGGAGGAGCGCGCCGGGATCGTCGGGCAGCGCCGCCAGCGCGCGC
>DASTZM010000249.1:0-2295 GCA_035764305.1 Chloroflexota bacterium
GACCGATCTGCCGCCGCAGGTGGAGGTGACCGTCCACACCCAGCCGTCCTCTGGCGCCACGCTCGTGCACTTCGTGAACGGGTCGGGGCACCAGGACCGGTCGTACTTCGAGCCCGCGCCCTTCCTCGAGCGCACCGTCACGCTGCACCGCGGCGTGCCCACTCCCGTGCGGCGTGTCTGGTCCGCCGCGCTCGACCGCGAGTTGCCCTTCGAGCAGACCGGGGACGGCGTGCGGTTCTCGCTCCCATCGATCGAGCTACTCGACCTCGTCGTCCTTCAGCCGTGAGCACCTAGAGAGACAGGAGAGAACGTGACAGCAACCGCGCAGCGAACCGGGACAGCGGCGCAGACCCAGAGCGATGCGCCGGAATGGTGGAAGCATCCTTTCCGCATCTTCCAGACGAACATCCGCGAGGTCGATTCCGGGCTCGACGTGCAGAGGAACGTGCGCGACATCGTGGAGTTCGGCTGCAACGTCTGGCTGCTGAATGCCGGTGGGATCGTCTCTCACTATCCCAGCAAGCTCGACCACCAGCACCCGTCCCCCTGGCTCAAGGACCGGCCGAGCGGCGACCTCTTGAAGGACGCGATCGAAGAGGCGCACACGCACGGCGTGCGCGTGATGGCGCGCTGCGACTTCTCCAAGCTGCACCGCGACCAGTTCGAGAAGCACCCCGACTGGTTCTATCTCTCCCCCACGGGGCAGCGGCAGATCTACAACGGCCTCTACTCGGCCTGCCCCTCGGGTCCCTACTACCAGGAGAAGAGCCTGGAGGTGATCGCCGAGATCCTGGACAGCTACGCGGTGGACGCCTTCTTCTTCAACATGTTCGGCATGGCGCTGCGCGACTACTCTGGGAACTACCACGGCATCTGCCAGTGCGTGAACTGCCGGCGGCGGTTTGGCGCCTTCTCCGGCGGCATGGAGCTGCCCAAGGAAGAGAGCTACGCCGATCCCGCCTATCCGGTCTGGCGGCGCTACACGCGCGAACTGCTGGATGGGCTGGCGGGGCGGGTGCGGGAGCTGATCAAGTCCCGCCGGCCGGACGTCTGTCTCCTGCTGAACTCCAACCCGGACGTGACGTTCCACGAGATCAACAACGCCGTCGACCGGGCGCTCCCGCTGTGGCGCTACCACGCGGGCGAGGCCGCGAAGACGTCACGCAGCACGTGGCCCGGCCGGCCCGTGGCGATCAACTGCGTGATGTTCTGGGACATTCCGTACCGCTTCGCCGCGGAGCAGCCAGGCATGGTGCAGCTCTCGCTCGCGCAGGTGATCGCCAACGGCGCCAACCCGTACTCCTACGTGCTCGGGCACACCGCCAACCAGCCGGACCGCAAGAACTTTGGGGCGGTGCGTCGTATGCACCAGTTCCACAAGGCAAACGAGCGGTGGTACGACGGTGCCCGATCGGCCTCACATGTGCTGCTGGTCAGCCCGACGCAGAGTCAGGACGTGTACGGCGACGAGTTCGGCGCGAAGGCGCAGGCGGCGTTTCGCGGCGCGTACCGCGCGCTGGTGGAGAGCCACATCCCCTTCGACGTGCTGCCGGACACCAAGCTCGCGGAGGCTGAGGCCGACGGCCGCCTGGCGCGCTACAAGGCGGTGGTGCTGCCCAACGCGGCGGCGCTCTCGGATGCGCAGTGCGCCATCCTCGACGGCTTCGTCGAATCCGGTGGCGGGCTGGTGGCGACGTTCGAGACCGCCACCCGTGATGAACAGGGCGGCACCCGCGCCGGCGGTGGCATCGGCCTCGCGTCGCTTGGCGCGGCGCGCGTGCTGGCGAAGCGCGACGGCGTCAAGGAGCTGCGCGGCGCGTACCTGCGCGTCACCGACCGAGCCGACCTCGCGGACCTGCCCGACACCGACCTCGTCCCCGTCGACCGCGCCTTCCTGTACGTCGAGCCGCGCGACGGCGCCGAGCCGTCGTTCGCCTTCGTCGGCCCCGGCCGCTACGGGCCGCCCGAGAAATGCTGGTGGGACGACGAGATGGAGACGGGGCACCCGGGGCTGCTGTGGCGCACCCACGGCAAGGGGAGGACGGCCTACTTCCCGTGGCCGGTGGACACCCTCTTCTACGGGCACTCGCTGATGGAGTGCCGCTCGCTGCTGTCCCACGCGGTCAGGACAGTGGCGGGCGGCGCCCAGGTGGAGACCGATCTGCCGCCGCAGGTGGAGGTGACCGTCCACACCCAGCCGTCCTCTGGCGCCACGCTCGTGCACTTCGTGAACGGGTCGGGGCACCAGGACCGGTCGTACTTCGAGCCCGCGCCCTTCCTCGAGCGCACCGTCAC
>DASTZM010000250.1:0-4106 GCA_035764305.1 Chloroflexota bacterium
AGTTCACGACGTCGTCCAGCCGCGCCGCCGCCTTCCCCAGGCGCTCGTAGCGCGGCGTGCGGTAGCCGAGCATCGCGTCCATCGTATTCACCGCGCGGTAGGCCATCGCTCCGCCCAGTCCCCATGCACCGAACGCCAGCAGCGGCGCCACCACCGAATCGCTCGCGTTCTCCGCCACCGACTCGATCGCCGCCGCCGCCAGCAGCGGCGCCCCCAGGTCTCCCGTCTCGCGGCTCACCAGCCAGCGCAGCCACTCCCGCGCCTGCGCCACGTCATCCGCCTCCAGCGCCGCCCCCACGCGCTCCGCCGCGCGCAGCAGCTCGCGCACGGCGAACGCCGGCTTCAGGCACACCCCCAGGACCACCGCGCCCGCCATCCCCGACTTCCCGATCGCTCGCTCGATCAGAGACCCCACCGCCGCGGCGCACCCGGCCACCACCGCCACGATGCCCGCGCCGTACGCCAGCCGCACCCCCTCATCCTCCGGCGCCTGACGCTCCAGCGCGTTTATGAGCTTCCCCATCCACACCACCGGGTGCGTCCAGGCCGGCGGCTCGCCCCACAGGAGATCCACCGTCAGCGCCACACCCACCGTCGCCGCCGCGTGACCAGCGCGCCTCACGCCGCCGTCGCCGACAGCGCGACCAGCGCCACGAGCGTCCCCGATTCGACGACCTCGTTCAGCGCCCCGTAGCAGTCCCCCGTCAGCCCGCCGAGCCGCCTGCTCAGGAACGCCGCCCCCGCCAGCGCCAGCGCCGCGGCGCCGCCCAGCAGCGCCAGGCCCGCCCCTCCCGCCGCCAGCCACGCCACCGCCGCCGCGCTCGCGGTCGCCACCACCACCGGCGGCGCGCTCGCCCCCGCCCTGAACGCCGCGCCCAGACCGTCCGGCCGTGCCGGTGGGAAGCCCCACGTCGCCCCCGCCATCGCCCACCGGCCCAGCGTCAGCGACAGCACCAGCGCCGCGCCGCGCATCCCCACCGGCAGCGAGACCAGCGCTGCGTACTTCACCAGCAGCTGCAGCGCCCCCGCCAGCGCGCCAAACGACCCCACCCGGCTGTCGCGCATGATCTCCAGCCGCCGCTCGCGCGTCCGGCCGCCGAACACGCCGTCGCACGTGTCCATCAGCCCGTCCAGGTGGAGCGCCCCCGTCAGCAGCGCCCCCGCCGCCAGCAGCAGCGCCGCCGCCACGGCCGGCGGCAGCAGGCCCAGCAGCACCCGGTCCAGCCCCGCCAGCGCCAGCCCCAGCAGCGCTCCCACCGCCGGGAAGAACGCCAGCGACCACCCGAGCTGCGCCGCCTCCGCCGGCACCGAGACCGGCACCGGCACGGCCGTCAGCAGCTGCAGCGCCAGGATGGGCGGCGCGAAGAACGCCCTCACCGCCGGCTCACCCCCCTGCCGCGCCGCGTCTGGTCACCGACGGTTCCCTCGGCGCTAGCCCCGCGGCGCTGCGGTGGGGACCGCCGGCGGCGCGCCGAAGATCTCCGGGTGGATCGCCTTCGCCACCAGATCCAGCCCCTGCACGAGGCGCGGCCCCGCGCGGCTCGTCACGTCGGGATCGGCCAGCCCCACCACGGCCTTCTTCTGCACCGCCTCGATCGCCGACCAGCCCGGCCGCGCCGCCACCGTCTCGTAGCTCTGCCCGAACGGCGCGTCGCCCAGCACGATCAGCTGGGGGTTGGCCTGGATCAGCGCCTCCGAGCTGACCTGGGGGTACTGCTGGCCCGGCACCAGCTGGGCCACGACGTTCACGCCCCCCGCGGTCGCGATCATGGCGTCGATGAACGTCCCCGCTCCCGCCGAGAAGACCGACGCCGGGTTCGTCCCATCGACCTCGTAGAAGACGCGCGGCTTGGACTGCGCCGTGCGCGCGCGGTCGGCGATCTCGTTCCAGCTCTTCTGCATCTGCGATGCGAGGCGCTCGGCGTCGTTGACGGTCCCGGTCGCGCGCCCCACCAGCCGGATGTTCGCCAGCACGCCGTCGAAGGATGGCGGGTTGAGCACCAGCACCGGGACGTTCAGCCCCTCCAGCCCGGAGACGACGTCGGGAGGCGTCCCCTGGATCGCCACCACCAGATCCGGCGTTTGCCCGACGATCGGCTCGAGGGTCGGCCGGAACCCGCCGATCTTCGGCTTGGCCTTCGCGGCCTCGGGGTAGTTGCAGTTGGTCGTCACGCCGACGATGCGCGCGTCCAGCCCCAGCGCGAACAGGATCTCGGTGTTGCTCGGCGCGGTCGAGACGATGCGCTGCGGCGCCGCCTTGATCTGCACCTGCTTGCCCCGGTCGTCGGTGACCGTGACCGGGAAGACCGTCGCGGCCGGCTGCGCGGGCTGCACCGTCGCCGGCGCGGGGGCCGTGGTCGGGACGGGCGTCGCGGCCGGCGTGCCGCACCCCGCGACCAGCGTGAGCGCGGCGAGCGCGCTCAGCAGGTTGGCTGCGTGCAGTGCGGTGAAACACAAACCCCGCCCTTTCGGACGGGGTGACGATGACAGCGTCCAAGACGCCATGTGTGCCGTTCCCCTTTCTCGCGAAGGTTGTCTGGCGCTTCCCCGGGACGGGTGACCTGGCTCTGCTCCCCTTCAGGAGGGGAGCACTACAGTTGCGGGACAGCGCCGGACTCTGACCGGCTTCCCCCGTTCCCTGGTGCGACTCTTATTCGGTTGTGACCCGACTATACCGGCGAGCGGGCATGCGGCGGCGAGGTGGTCGTGCGGGTCGGGACCGGGTGGGATGCCGGGTGGATCCCAGGGGAGTCCCCAAAACGGGCGTGCCCGTGCGCGGACCGACCGCTCGAGCCCTCTTACCCCGGAGGGGGGACGATCCGAAGGTTGTGCCGCTGCGAGTCCCGGACCGGTCGGGGCGGACCGGCTAGGCGGGGCGGCGAAAGCTTGCGGGGCTGTCTTTGGGCCCGGGCCGTCCGCAGTGGCTAAGCGGGTCCGCAGGGCACGCCTGCATGCGTTTTGGGGACTCCGCTGGGTCTCCGGGCCAGCGGCCGTCACACGGCTAGACAGCGGGCTGGCTGAATACTCGCCGGATCAGGCTGTCGGTTGTACCGCGCTTGACGCGCCTGGCGGTCTCCAGGCTGCGCAGCTGTGACTCGAGCTCCATCTTGAGGCGGTAGTTGCGCTCGCGGTCCTCCTCGGTGAGCTGGAGTGTCCGCCGCAACTCCTCGAGCCGGGCGGTGGAGTCGCTTTCGGCGGGGCCGAGCGCGGCGCCTTCGAGGACGCGGAGGACGGTGTAGGGGTCGGCGTAGCGGTCGCTCTGGGCCTCGTAGGAGAGGCGGCCACCCCAGTAGAGCGCGGTCATGTCGGGGGGGCCTTTGTAGCGGAGCTCGAAGTGGAGGTGGGCCCACTGCTGGTGGCCGGACTTGCCGCAGGTACCGATGGGCTCGCCCGCGCCGACGAGCGTCCCCTTCACAAAGGAAGGCGCGAACGAGTCGAGGTGGGCGTAGGCGCTCCAGAGATGGAGACCGGCGCTGGGCCCGGCGAACAGGTGGTGCGCGACGAGCGCCACGTTGCCCAGCCCGCAGGACTGGCCGTCCCACTCGCGCCGCTCGACGACGATGCCGTCGGCGAAGCAGAGGACGGGCAGTCCGAGGTCGTCGTCGCCGTAGCCGACGTTGAGGTCGGCGCCGGGGTGGCGCTGGCCGTCGGGCTGGAGCTCGCCGTAGGAGTAGCCGCGCACGTTCCAGCCGGCCAGTGGGGCGACGAGGCGCATCACTTGCTCTCCCGTGTCCGTGGCGCCGCCCGGGCGGGGAGGGCGCGTTCACCGGGAGCGGCGGGCCGGACTCCGTCGCGCGGGCGGGGGCGCACCAGGCCCGAGGCGAAGTAGGTGGCGAAGACGGCGAGGACGAGCTGGGCGAGGAGCTCGGGGACCTGCTTGCCGGTGAGCCAGAGGACGGAGACGTCGATGAGGATGATGAGGGCGAGGGCGGCGGAGACGAGGTAGGTGAGGTTGGAGAGGTCCATCTTCTTGAGTGCCTTTCGTGGTGGGTGTGTCTTTGCGGGCTCTGCCCGCGCCCGGCAGGGGACGCTGCGCTCCCCTGCACCCCTAGCGGATTGACTTAGGTTCCGAGCCTTCGGCTCGGCCGGGGGCGAAGCCCCCCTGG
>DASTZM010000251.1:0-9720 GCA_035764305.1 Chloroflexota bacterium
GGAGGAAGAAGTGGCCGGTGCCCGAGACGCCGTAGAGGTAGTCGGGAGAGTGGCAGCCGGGATCGTCTGATTGCCACAGGTCGCCATCAGGCGATGGGCGGCGGTAGCGGGTGACGATCTGCCGGGCGAGCTCGACGGCGCGGTCGTGCCAGATGGGCTCGCCGGTGAGCTGGTGGAGGTCGAGGAGGAGATCGGCGCTGCCGGCGAGGCCGTGGCACAGGCACGGGTTGCGGCGGACGTCGCCGTAGGCGTAGGTGGCCTCACCAGCGCCGAGGGCGAGATCGCGAATGGTGGCGTCCTGGAGCACGGCGGCGGCCTTAGAAAGGAAGAGACCAACGCCGGAGGCGCCGTAGCACCACTGGCAGCGGCGGTCTTCGCCGCGGTCGAAGCCGTCGAGCGTGTCGGGCCAGTTGAGGCCACCCTTATCGGGGCGGGCCTGGCGCTGGAGGGTCTGGGCGGCGGCGCGGCCGAGTGAGGCCCAGCGGTCGTGGCGGGTGCGCTCGTAGAGACAGAGCAGAGAGTAGGCGATACCGGTCGAGCCGGGGACGAAGGAGAGGCCGAACCATTTGGCGTACTCGTCGTGGTCGGTCTGCCAGGGCCAGACGCAGCCGTCGCTCCCCTCCCGAACGGCGATGGATTCGAGCCAGGCGGCGTGCTCGGTGGCGCGGCGGAGGAAGCGCTCGTCGCCGGTGGCTTCCGACAGACGGAGTAGAAAGAGGAGCTCGCCGGCGGAGCCGTCCTGCCAGTCGGTGACGGGGCCGATGGGGGTAGTGAGCAGGGTCTCGCCGACGAGGGCGGCGCGGGCGAGGTGGTCCTTGCTCTCGGACGCGGCGGCGAGGCTGAGCCAGGCGAGGCCGAGACCGGAGCGACCGCGCATGATGCCGTTGGAGGCCCACTCCCACTCGGGGTCGCGGTGGGACTCGCGATCAGGGCTGGCGCACCACTGGACGGCGCCCGCGGCCAACTCGAGGGCGCGGGCGCTACCGGTGAGTCGGTGGTAGTCGGCGAGAAAGAACACGATCCCACCGGCGCCGGTGAAGATCTCGGGGATGTAGTGGGGGTGGTTGTGCCAGTCGAGGGTCTGCCAGCGGATGCCGTCGGGCTGCGGCTCGGCGGTGCGGTCGAGCTGGCGGAAGATGGAGTGGGCGGCGTCCTGAGCGAGCGCGGAGGCGTCGGCTGGCGGCATGGGAGTGGGAGTGTGGGGGAGTGGGGTCAGGCGATGGTGGCGATCTGACGAAGGTCGTCGTCGGAGAGGGTGAAGTCGAAGATGCCCATGTTGGCGCGCAGGTTGGGCTCGCGCGTGGCCTTGGGGATGACGGCAACGCCGTCCTGCTGGACGAGCCAGCGGAGGGCGACCTGGGAGGCGGTCTTGCCGTATTGCGCGCCGATGCGGGTGAGGATGGGGTGCTCGGCGAGCTGCCCCTTGGCGAGGGGTGAGTAGGCGGTGACGGAGACGTTTTGGGAGCGCGCGTACTCGTGGAGCTGCGGCTGGGGACGGAGGACGTGGAAGGGGATCTGATTGTTGGCGATGGGGACGGAGGAGAGCGAGGCGGCGTGGCGCAGCTGCTCGATGGAGAAGTTGCTGACGCCGATGGCGCGGGCCTGGCCCTTCTGAGCGACTTCGTTCAGGGCGGGGATGGTCTCTTCGAGTGGGACGTCGTTGCTGGGCCAGTGGAGGAGGAACAGGTCCACGTAGTCGGTGCCGAGGCGGCGGAGCGAGTCCTCGGCGGACTGCTCGAGCGCGGCGGCGCGGAAGTGGTCGGGCCAGACCTTGGTGGTGATGAAGACGTCCTCGCGCTTGAGGCCCGAGGCTTTGATCCCGGCGCCGACTTCGCGCTCGTTCTCGTAGCGCGCGGCGGTGTCGAGGTGGCGGTAGCCGAGGCCGAGCGCGGTCTTGACGGAGGCGGTGCACGTCTCGCCGCGGAGCTGCCAGGTGCCGAGGCCGAGGGCGGGCATGGCGCCGCCGCTGGGGAGGGGGATGGTGGGGATAGACGGCGTGGAGGCGGAGGCCATGCTGAATGGTAGGCGGTGGCCGCGGCCACCGCCTCCGTCACGAGGAGGCTTCGGGTTCCTCCGGGCCGGCAGGATCCTCGGAAGGAGGCTCGTCGGCGGCGGGCGGCTCGGACGCCGGCGGCGCGGGCCGGGCACGGGAGTCGAGCTGCTGGGCGGCGGATTGGGCCTGCTCGCGGAGGCGCTTGATCTCGGCGACGGTGGAGTAGACCTTGTCGAAGAGGTCGAGGTTGGCCTGGATGCCGGCGTGGATGAGCCACGAGGCGGCGTCGGAGCGCGTGGTGCGGATGCCGGCCTCGATGAGGGCGTCGATGGCCTCGAGGTCGCCGGAGGGGATGCGGCAGGTGATGACGCTGTCCTTGGAGCCGGTGACGTCGGAGACGCCGGGAAGACCGGTCCCACCGGCGGAGCGGCGTTTCTGGTGTGCGTCTGCGGCTCGCGTGACCATGTCGACGATCTGCTGACGTGTCTCACCGAGGTTGACGCCCAGGCTCTCGAGCACGCCGATGGCGATGCCTTCGCCTTCGCGGATGAGGCCGAGCAGCAGGTGCTCGGTGCCGACGTAGTTGTGCTTGAGCTGACGGGCTTCGTCGACGGCGAGCTCGATGACTTTCTTGGTGCGCGGAGTGAGGGAGACGTCGCCGACGACCTGCTTGTCACCGCGGCCGATGATGAACTCGACGCCGGAGCGGACCTTGTTCAGCTCGACGCCCCGGCTCTTGAGGACCTTGGCGCCGATGCCGTCTTCGACGGCGACGAGGCCGAGCAGGAGGTGCTCGGTGCCGATGTAGTTGTGGTTGAGGCGGCGCCCTTCATCGCGGGCGAGCGTCATGACCTTCTTGGCACGCTCGGTGAAGCGGTCGAAGACGGCACGTCCCTCGGCGGGCTGCGAGGAGGAGGTCATCTTGGCCGCGACCCGCTTGAAGGTGTTGACGGTGTCCTGCACAAGGCCCGAGGGGGGCTGGCTCTGGACAATGCCGCGGCAGTCCTCGCAGCGCGCGGGGGCGCCTTCGAAGCCCTTCTCGGCATAGAAAGCCTGCTCGCCGGCGGTAAAGACGAATGCTTTACCGCACTTGACACAGGTGAGGGAGCGGTCCTGGAACGGCTCTGGATCTGCGGGACCGATAGGTGGCGCGCTGGACACGTAACCCTCCTCATAACGCTGTAAGTCACTTACACGTCTGTGAGTCATCACACTACGAGCCAACTGGGCGGTTGTCAAGGGGCCAATTGACCTGGGAGGGCATCGGGAGGACAATGCGGAGCGGAGGGACAACTACATATGGAGGGCCAGACGCGGCGGGCGGCGCTCGCCGCAGGTGCCTGGGTGGCGGCGGGAACGGCGCTGGGGGCGTGCGGCCGGGTGGAGCCGGCGGCGCCGGTGCCGGGGGGCGTGCCGAGCAAGCCGATCAAGCTGACGCACCTGAACCAGGGGGCGGGGGCGGCGCCGGGGTTCTTCGACTACGCGGTCGGGATCTTCCAGAAGCAGTACCCGAACGTGAGCGTCGAGTACATCCCGAACGCGGCGAACACGTCGGTGATGGAGAAGTTCCTGGCGCTGTCGGCGGCGGGGACGGTGCCGGACGTGGTGCAGCTCAACCCGCCGTACGTCGAGCCGCTGCGGGCGCGGGGCGCGCTGGCGGACCTGACGCCGTACGTGAAGCGCGACGCGAAGACGTACCAGCCGGAGGATTTTCACGAGGCGACGCTGGCGCGGGCGGTGCGGAACGGGAGGTGGCACGCGATCCCGGACAACCTGGGGCTGTGGATGCTGATCTACAACACGACGGCGTTCCAGCAGGTGGGGGCGGGGAAGCCCGACGCGACGTGGACGTGGGACAGGCTGGTGGACGTGGTCCGCCAGGTGATTGCGCGGGACACGAACGTGATCGGGATGAGCATGCCGCCGTACGAGCTGCCGCTGCGGGGCAACGGTGGGGACATCTTGTCCAAGGACGAGAAGCAGTGCACGCTGGACAAGCCCGAGGCGGTGGAGGCGATCCAGTGGATGGGCGACCTGCGCCAGCGGCAGCGGGTGGTGCCGGGGCCGGCGGAGATGGGGGGGCAGGCGGCGCGAGCGCTGTTCGACAACGCGCGGATCGTGGCGCACTGGGCGGATCCGGGCTTCCTGAACACGACGGTGCGGCAGAAGGTGAACTTCTCGTGGGACATCGCGACGATCCCGCGGGGCAAGGCGGCGCACGTGAGCACGGTGAAGGGGCCGAGCTACTCGCTCTCGTCGGAGGGGAAGGAGCGCGACACGGCGTGGGCGTGGCTGGGGCACTTCACGGGGCCGGAGATTCAGAAGTACCGCGCGGTGGAGCAGGTATCGCCGACGGCGCGGAAGAGCGGGCTGAAGGCGTATCTGGATTCGGTGCAGGGGTTCACGAAGCAGGTGTTCGTGGACGTGGCGGCGATCTGCCGCACGATGCCGTACATCGCGAAGTACGACGAGATGGACAAGGAGATCTCGGACGGGCTGGACGCGGTGTACAGCGGGCAGCAGCCGGCGCGGACGGCGATGGCGGAGGTGACGCGCAAGGTCAACGCGATCCTGGCGACGATCAAGTAAGGACGTTCGGCCGGCGTGGGCGCAGGCTCAGCCTGCGCCCACGCTCTGCGAGAGGAGCAGTCGATGCGAGTCACTCGGCGTGGTTTCACGAGACTGTGCGGTGGGGCAGTGGGGGTGGGAGCGATGGGGGTGGTGGCGGCGTGCGGGGGAGCGCGGGATGGGGAGGGAAGGGGGAGGCCGGTCAAGGAGGCGGTGACGATCGAGTGGTTCAACACGGGGGATGCGCCGGATGAGGGGCGGAACCGGCTGATCGCGCAGTTCCGCGAGAAGCACCCGAACGTGGTTCCGCAGGTGAGCCTGGGTGGGGCGAACAACAACGAGGGGTACCGGGCGAAGCTGAAGACGCTGATCGCGAGCGACACGGCGCCGGACGTGTTCTACCTGGAGTGGTTCATCTACCCGCCGTACGTGGTGCAGGGGGCGCTGGCGGACATCGACACGCTGGCGAAGCGCGACAAGCTGCCGCTGAATGACCTGTGGCCGGCGTTCGCGAAGCAGTTCACCTACAAGGGGAAGCTGTGGGCGTTCACGCAGGGCATGCAGACGATGGTGACGTGGTTCAACGTGGACCTGTTCGAGAACGCGGGGCTGAAGCCGCCGACGAAGGGGACGACGTGGGTGCAGTTCCAAGAGCTGGCGCAGAAGCTGACGGTGCGGCAGGGGAGTGAGATCACGCAGTTCGGGACGGGGTACTGGCGGGCGCTGCACCAGCCGCCGGGGGCGCTGATGTTCGCGGCGGGCGGGCGGCTGTTCGACCGGATGGAGGACCCGCAGGCGTCGACGTTCCACGAGCAGGCGGAGCAGGAGGCGCTGACGTGGATGGCTGACCTGGCGAACAAGCATCGGGTGGCGCCGACGGCGGCGGAGGAGAACGCGCTGGGAGGGAACGACAAGGCGTTCACGACGGGCAAGTTCGCGATGAACATGCGCAACCTGCCGATCAACACGTGGGAGCAGCTGATGAAGGACTACCGCTGGTCGGCGGCGCCGCTGCCGGCGGGGAAGTCGGGGCAGGTGAGCGTGGCGAACGGGCACGGCACGTGCATGTCGGCGGCGTCCAAGAAGAAGGATGCGGCGTGGGAGTTCATGGGCTGGTATGGCGGCCAGGAAGGTCAGTCGGCGACGGCGCGCGAGCTGGCGGCGCTGCCGGGGCTGCGCACCGCGGCGCAGAAGTCCTATCTGACCGAGCCGAAGTACGCGGCGATCAAGCCGGTGATCCTCGAGTCGATCGAGAACGGGAAGTGGTTCCCGAACACGACGAAGACGAATGAGGCGCTGACGACGATCAACCCGACGATTGGCCAGGTGCTGAACGGGCAGATCACGCCGCGTGAGGCGGGGGAGAAGCTGCGCAAAGAGGTGGATGCGATCCTCAAGGGGAGCTGAAGGAGAAACGATGACGGCGGTTGCGGACGCGGCGACGCAGGCGGGGGTTGGCGCGCGGGACGGACGGACCGAGCTGACGGTCCGGCGCGACGCGGCGACGGGGCGGGAGATCCGGCAGATCACGCGGTCGGACGAGGCGAGCTTCCACAGCTACTACGACCTGTGCCCGTGGAACGCGCGCGGGGACAAGATCGTGTTCTGCGCGGTGGCGAAGGACCGTCCGGGGAGCGACGTGTACTGGATGGAGGCGGAGACGGGGCGGCTGCACTTCGTGGCGCACTCGTCGCGCACCAACCCGCACACGGGCGTGCACCAGCAGTGGATCGGGGACGGGGATGTGGTGGCGTACGAGGACTCGGACGAGCGCGGACCGTGTGTGCGGCTGATCAACCTTTCGGACGGCCGGACGGGACGGCTGCCGGGTCTGGCGCGGATGGTGTCGCCGGATGGGAGGTGGGTGGCGTCGCACACGAACTCGCGGGACGAAGCGGCGATCATGCGGCGGGGCGAGGCGGGGGTGTTCGTGGCGCCGCTGCCGGAGGTGGGGGGTAAGGAGGGGGAGGCGCCGCGGCTGATCGCGTCGACGGAGGCGGCGCTGGCGCTGAACCCGCGGCGCGGGGAGGTCGGGCACTGCCACATCTACACGAAGCACGCGAAGTTCTCGCCGGACGGCACGCGGCTGATGTTCGTGTTCACGAACGAGATCGAGTACGACGTGCGGTACGGCGAGCCGCGGGTGAAGGACCTCTACGTGGTGAACGCGGATGGGTCGGACCTGCGGTTCGTGTCGCACTTCACGTGGGGGAACCATCCGAGCTGGCATCCGAACGGGCGGCAGATCCTGTTCAACGGTCGCCTGGGCGATGGTGGGAGCACCGAGAAGAGCGACCCGATGCGGTTCGTGCTGGCGGACGTGGCGAGTGGGGCGCTGAGCGTGGCGACGGATCTGGCGCCGGGGGGAGGGCACCCGCCGTTCAGCCCGGATGGGAGGAAGATCGCGGCGGAGTACGTGTCACGCGAGAGCGGCGAGGCGCGGGTGGTGTGCGTGCATCTGGACGAAAGGCGCGTGGACGAGCTGGCGCGGTTCAGGGTGACGGATCACTCGCACCAGGGGACGCACATCCATCCGACGTGGTCGCGGGACGGGCGTGAGGTGCTGTTCAACGCGGACGAGTCGGGGCATGCCGAGCTGTGGGTGGCGGCGGTCTAGCGGCCCGCTAGCGGCGGACGGCGAGGGGAAGCCAGACGCTCATCTCAGAGACGCCGCGGTTGGCCCAGGCGAAGTAGGGGATGAAGGTGATGGCGCAGCGCGTGGGTGTGGCGCGCTCCAGCGGCCGGTAGAGGGCGGCGAGCCCCTCGGCGTGTTGCCAGTCGGGGCCGGGCACGGCCTCGGCTTCGCCCTCGAGCACGGTCACGCCGCCGAGCAGGTCGGGCCGGTGGCGCGGAGCGAGCGTCGCGTCGGGCGGGAGGTGGACGTCCGACAGGCGAACGCCCTCCGGGAGGTCGGGTGACTCGAGGCAGTAGATCAGGGGTCCGCGTGCGACCGCGACCTGGTTGCGCGTGGTCTCGATCCTGTGGTTACCTTCAAGCAGGCGCACGGCCATCGGGAGGTGGAGTGTGACGACGTCGCCGGCGCGCCAGGCACGCTCGACGCGCGCGTAGCTGCCCGGCTGCACGGCGACGGCGGCGTCATGACCGTTGACGGCGATGCTGACGCCGCCGGCCCAGCTGGGGATGCGCGGCAGGAGAGCGATGGGGCGTTCGGGAGCCGCGCGGATGGTGAGGGTCACGGTGCCGTCCCACGGATAGTCGGTCTCCTGTGTCAGCGCGAGGCGGGAACCGTCGGGCAGCGTGCCGTCGAAGTCGCTGGCGGCGTAGAGGTTGAGGGCGAGGCCGTCGTCGGAGCGGGCGTAGAGGTAGCCGTGGACGCCGGCTTCGGCACGCGTCAGGTTGGAGGGGCAGCAGACGTGGACGCGGCCGGGCTGGAAGCGCTCGTAGGCGTCCTGGGAGAGGAGCTTGTGGTCGCGGCCGTAGAAGCGCAGCGGGTTGGTGTAGAACCACGACCGGCCGTCGAGGCCGACGCCCGAGATGACGCTGTTGTAGAGCGAGAGCTCCATGATCTCGGCGTGGCGGGCGTGGCCGGTGGCCTCGAGGAGGCGCCAGTTCCAGAGGACGTTGCCAATCTGGGCGCAGGTCTCGTTGTAGGCGGTGCCGTTAGGGAGCTCGTAGTCGTCGCCGGCGGCCTCGTGGACGTCGTCGAGGTGGCGGTGGATGAGGTGGGCGGGGTACTCACCGGCGGGGCGGGAGCTCTGCTGCTGAAGCGAGGCGTTCCCCGCGGGCGCGTGGCGGGCGATGACTTCGCGTGGCCGCACGGAATGGCCGCGATGGACGGGCGCGACGCCGCCGTGGACGTACATGCGCTTCTCGGTGAGGTCGTGCCACAGGCGATCGAGTGCGTGCAGGAGTGACTCGTCGCCGGTCTCGAGGACGACGTCGGTCGCACCGGCGTAAAGGTAGGTCGAGAGGACCATGTGGCCGACGACCTGGGTCTCCTCGCGGAGCGGCACGCGGTCCTGCATCTGGTCGCTGCCGCCCGGGGTAGCGCCGTGGTAGTCGACGAAGAACCGGGCCGCCTCGAGGTAGCGCGGCTCGCCGGTGGTGCGGTAGAGCTCGGCCAGCCCCATGATCTGTGATGGGTTGAAGATCTTGTGCTCGAGCTCGGGCGGGCGGGGAGGCTTGAAGGTGGCGTGGAGGTAGTCACCTACCTTGCGCGCGACGTCGAGGAAGGTGGTCTTGCCGGTCATGCGGTAGTGGGCGCAGGCCGCGGAGAGCAGATGGCCCATGACGTAGACCTCGTGGTGCTGGGGGCGCTCGAAGCGCGGCCAGCCGCGGACTATGGTCTGGGTGGCGAGGTACCCGTCGGGCTGCTGGGCTCTGGCGATGACGCGGATGGCCTCGTCCATCCTGGCGTCGAGGTCCGGATCGCCGGTCTGGCCGACGACGTAGGAGGCGCCTTCGATCCACTTGTAGACCCACTCGTCTTGCCAGTGGGTGCCGGCGAACTCGCCTTCCATCTCGCCGGCGGCGATGCGCAGGTTGGTCAGCGCGTGGCCGCGGGCGGGGTCGTCCATGAGGTCCCACAGGTGGGGGAGCGTGACGGTGCGCAGGCGCTCGAAGCGGTCGGCCCAGAAGCCGGGCCGCCAGCGGGCGGCCTTCAGGTCGACGCTGCGCAGGCGGGCGAAGGGGCTGCGGTCGGTCTTGGTGATGCCGTTCATGGGTGGGGGAGGGATCCTGAGGGAGGAGTCAGTGGGTCGGCGGTGTCGCGCATCCAGAAGGCCACGCGCTGCTGGAGCGCCTGGAGCGTGGATTGATGGGCGGCGTCCACGGCGAGGTTGCGCAGCTCATCGGGGTCGGACTCGAGGTCGTACAGCTCGTCGCGGACGTCGTCTTCTGGGCGGAAGACGTACTTCCAGCGGTCGGTCACGACGACGCGGGCGTGGGTCTGCGGGTTGGGCTTGTCACCGGGGGTTGCCTCGGCGAAGGCGGCGTCGCGGGGGCCGGCGAGGAGGCTGTGGCCCTGGAGCGGCGGGGAGTCGGGGAGCGGGTCGACGCCGGTGAGGTCGAGCAGCGTGGGCACGACGTCGACGTGGCTGGCGAGCGCCGATGGCGTGTCGTCTGGGTGCGGGATCGCGCCGAGGCTGGCAGGAACACGCAAGATGAGGGGGACGCGCAGCACGTCCTCGTAGAAGTAG
>DASTZM010000252.1:0-2901 GCA_035764305.1 Chloroflexota bacterium
TTGTCCTGATCACCGGCTGCTCCACGGGCATCGGCCGGGCGACGTCCGAGACTCTGGTCGCCGCCGGCTACACCGTGGTCGCGACTGCCAGGCGTCCCGAGACGCTCGACGGCATAGGAGCGGCGATGGCGCTCGCGCTGGACGTCACCGACGAGGAGTCGATCTCCGCCGCCGTCGGCCAGGTCCTGCGGCGCCATGGGCGGATCGACGCGCTCGTCAACAACGCGGGCTACGCCATCTTCGGCGCGCTCGAGGAGATCGACGCCGGCGCAGTGGGCGCGATGCTGGACGCGAACGTGGTCGGCATCGTCCGGATGGTGCGCGCCGTCGCGCCCGGCATGCGCGCGCGGGGCACGGGGCGCGTGGTCAACGTCGGCTCGCTGGCGGGCAAGCTGGCGGGCCCGGCCAACGGAGCGTACGCGGCGAGTAAGCACGCGGTGGAGGCGCTCAGCGACGTGCTGCGGTGGGAGCTGGGCGCGTTCGGGATCAAGGTGATCCTTGTCGAGCCCGGCAGCATCGGCTCCCACTTCTACGAAACCGCGCTGCGCGGGTCGCGCGGCGTGCTGGGGCGGGCCGAGTCCCCGTACGCGCCGCTCTACGCCAGCGTCGCCGATGCGAACGCCCAGATCCGGGCGACCGAGCCGGGCCCCGAGGCGGTGGCCCGCGTCATCCTCGCGGCGCTGCGCGCCGAACGCCCTCGCGCGCGCTACGCCGCCGCCATTCCATTCGCGGCGCGCGTGGCCATGGCGCTGCCCGACGCCGCGAAGGATCTGGTGGTGCGGCGCCTCTACCACCTCGACTCGCTCCCGCGCGCCGGAACGGTCAGCCGGCAGGAGGCGCTCGCGTGAGTCCCACGGTCACGTCGGAGCGCCGCGACGGCGTGACGGTGGCGGCGCCAGGCAGCGTGCGCCCGGCGGCGGCGCCCTGGGAGCGATCCGCCGGCGTGCCGCTCCGCCGCAGCCTTGCGGGCGTATTCACCCTGTCGCTGTTGGTTGCCGGGCTGATGGCCGGCGCGACCGCCGTCGGCCTGCGGTCCGGTGCCGCGGGGGTCTACGGCGCCGATCCGGCGGTCGCCGCCGGGATCACCGCTTCCACGGCGGGGATCCTCGTGCCGGGCTTCTTCGCGCACGACGTGCTCAATCTCGCCGTCGCGCTGCCGCTCCTGCTGGCGGCGGTATGGCTCGCGTGGCGCGGCTCGCTCGCCGGGATCCTTCTGTTGCCGGGAGTGCTGTTCTACGCGCTCTACACGTACGCGCAGTACCTGGTTGGCGCCCCACTTGGCCCGCTCTTCCTGGCTCACGTCCTGTTGGTGGTCCTGAGCGCGTACGCGACGATTTGCCTGATCGCCGCCATCGACGGTGACGCGGTGCGGTCGCGACTGGAGGGGTCGGTGCCGGCGCGCGCCGCCGGAGGCATCCTCGTCGCCCTGGCGCTTCTGACGCTGGGACAGGACGCGGTCGGCGCGCTGGCGACCGCGCTCGCGGGCGGTGCGGGTGGCAGTGGTGGGGCTGCGGTCGAGCCGTTCGCGCGTCACGCGTGGACTGCCGATCTCGCGCTGGAGGTGCCGGCGGTGCTCACCGGGGGGGTGCTGCTCTGGCGGCGCCGGCCGCTCGGGTACGTGGTCGGCGCCGGGCTGCTGCTCCAGTTCGGGCTGACGCCGATCGTGCTGGCGGCGATCGTGGCGCTCCAACCCTGGCTCACCGGGGCGCCGGCCGCCACGGGCACCATCGCGGGCGTGCTGATCTTCGCGGCGGTGCCGTTCGCGCCGCTCGCGTTCTTCGTGCGGGCCGCCACGCGCGCCGGACCAGCGCGCGGGGCCCTGTAGGTGTAGCCGCCGGTAGGTATGGGGTGTGTGGCGGTACCCGTCTATAGAAGGAAGCTGAGCTGCGCCGCTATCCCTCGTTCCGTGGGTATCAGACGCAACGGCTTTGCATTGGGCGTCTCCGACGGCATCAGGCCGCGAGCAGCAGCGATGCCGCGGCTGCCGCGGCGAGGAGCGCCGGCCTTCGGGCGCGGGCGGAGCGGCGCCGCCAGAGCCAGATCCCCGCGAGCTGGCCGAGGAGCACCACGATCACGGCCGCGGCGAGGCCGGTCCAGTTCCCCAAGCCGAACGCATTGGCCAGGGTGTGCCGTCCGGCACGAAGAGGTAGCGCAGGATCCGATCCCCCAGGCCCACCGGGGCGCCATGCACCTGCAGGCCGGCGACGGGGTGTACGGCGCTGACGATGGGGGTCCATAGGCCGATGTCGCGCCGGAGGTAGCTCCAAGCAGGATTCCGTCGCCGGAGCAGGAGCGCCCGGGTCGATCGTGCCGTTTCGGGCCGCGGCGGGCTGATGTCAGTTGGAGGGGTGAGGGGCTGAAGGCGTCGGTGGGGGCGCAGCTAGGGAGGGAGGGGGTGGGGCGCGTGCGGTGGCCCGGCCGAACATCACCGTCCGGATGGGCTGCGCGGGCGGCTGGACCGGCGGCGGTCATGCGGGTGGTGCCGGCCGTCGCACGCTGGCGCCCTACTTCGACTCCTTCCAGAGCGGGCACTTCTTGTAGGCGTGCGCCACGCCCGTCTCGCAGATTGGCCAGAGCTCCGGCGTGACCACGCCCTTGTGCATGTGCTCGTGGACCAGGGGGCAGTACGTCTGCCCGACGCCGGTCAGTGTTTCGCCCGCCACGATCATCGCCTCGTCTATGGCGCCGCCGTACGGGGCGCCGAACACGGCCTGGTGGATCCGATCGACGTCGAGGTACAGCGCCGCGAGGATCGCGCGCACGCGCGTGACGTACTGCTCGAAGTACATGCTGCGTTCGTAGTCCTGCGTGAGGTACAGCTTCCGGGATCGGCCCCGGGCGAGCGAAACGAAATACAGATTCACGAAGTACCCGGTGGCGGCGAGTCCAATTCCGAGGGCC
>DASTZM010000253.1:0-3322 GCA_035764305.1 Chloroflexota bacterium
CACGAGCAGCAGTGCGGCGGCGCATGCCGTGCCCGCCGCCGCCAGCGCTGGGGCGAGTGGGTGGCGGCATGTGCGCAGCAGCCAGCCGTGGAACGGTGGGGCGCATCCCGCGAACGCCGCCATGACCGCCATCCCCGCGAACGCGCCCGCTCCGAAGCCCGCACTGGAGAGGCCCGAGAGCTGGAAATGACCGTTCACCCGACCGAGTACCAGCCCGCTGGAGAGGAGCGCCGCCGCCGCGAGGCTGCCCAGCACCAGCCGGCGCCCCGACGCGGCCGGTCCCGCTACCAAGGCCAGCACGCCGGTGCATCCCGCCGCGAAGAACGCGCACCCGGCGAAGAGAGACACATAGTCCGCTGCCCGTGGCGCCCACACCGCCCCCGCCAGGGCAGCCAGCCCCATCGACAGAGACGCGCGCTCATACAGCGACCACTCCGCCAGCGCGCTGAACCAGCGACGGCGTCGCGATGCCAGCAGGATGCCCAACCACGCCAGGCAGAGTGCCGGTGCGGTCAAGAGCGCCACGTCGGGCGTCCGGCGTACTCCGATCGCCACGCCATACAGCCCGAGCGGCGACCAGGTAAAGAGCGAGCGCTCCGTCGCGCCTAACTCGCGCGACAGCCACTCCGCGCCGATCGCCAGCGCGGCGTCTGAAAGCAGCGCAATCAGCAGCAGCGGCGCGACGGCGACCTGCGCTCGGCGCCAGAGCAGCAGCGCCGCGGCGACCAGGACGAGCGCCGGTGCCGCAAGCGGCAGGACCAGGCTGGCCGTGCTGGCCGGCGTCACACCCCGGCGGGCTGCGGGCGCGGCGCCGCGCCTCGTCCCCGCAGGTACAGGTAGAGATACGCCGCGACCAGGATCGTCAGCAGCGAGAAGACTTGCGCCTGCTGCAGCCCGAGCAGGAACAGCTCCTCCTCCCGAAGAAACGTCAATAGGAAGCGGATCAGCGAGTACCCAACGCAGTACGCCAGAAAGACCGCGCCGTCGAAGCGCGCCCGGCGCGCCACGACGAACAGCAGCCCGAACAGGACCAAGTCCAGCCCCATCTCGTACAGCGGGTACGGATGCGTCGGCGTGTTGAAGTACTCAGGGCGCGGCAGCAGCGCGTTTGGGTTGGTATACACGAATCCGAAGAAGTCGGTCGGTTTGCCCGCCACGTCGCCGTTCACGATGCAGCCGATGCGCCCGATCGCCTGTCCGAGCAGCGTGCCATGCGCGACCGAGTCGGCAAAAGGCCAGAAGGGGATCCCGTTCCGCCGCGTGAACAGATAGCCGAACACACCGCCCGCGACGAGACCGCCCCAGATGGCGATGCCGCCTTCGTAGATCGCCGGGATGCGCAGCGGGTTCTGCGAGTAGTAGTCCCACCGATCGATCACGTGCGCCAGCCTGGCCCCGACGATCCCACCCCCCACGATCCAGAACGCCGCCGAGTAGACGCTGTCCGGATCGATCCCCCGCCGCTGCGCGAAGCGTGCCGACAGCCACACCCCGACCATCACCCCCACCATGATCATCAGGCTGTACCACCGCAGCGCCAGTGGTCCCAGCCGGACGATCACCGGGTCGATGTCGATTTCGACCAGCATGCGATGGAAGTGTAGGGCAACGTGTTGAGCACGTCGCCCTTCTCGACCCACGCACGGCGGGCAATCTCCACGCCGTAGTGCAAGTACGCCAGCTGATCCGCGGCGTGGGAGTCGGTGTTGATGACCAGCTTCACGCCGAGGTCCTTGGCGCGCCGCGCGTGCTCCTCGTTCAGGTCCAGACGGTTCGGCCAGGCGTTGATCTCCATCGCCGTCCCCGTCTCCGCCGCCACGTGGAGGATCTTCTCCACGTCCAGGTCCAGCCCCTCGCGCCACCCCAGGATCCGCCCCGTCAAGTGACCAATCGCGTCGACGTGCGGGCTGCGCATCGCCTTCACCACCCGCTCGGTCAGCTGCTCCTCGGACTGCTGAAAGCCGGAGTGAATCGACGCCGTCACGAAGTCGAACTTCCCCATGACCTCGTCCGGGTAGTCAAGCGACCCGTCGTGTCGAATGTCCACCTCGACGCCCGAAAGGATGCGGATGCCCTCCAACGCGTCATCCGCTTCGGCGATCTCGCGTCGCTGTGCCTCCAACCGCTCCAGCGTCAGGCCGCGCGCCACGCCAAGGCTGGGGGAGTGGTCCGCGATGGCGATGTAGTCCAGCCCGAGCGCCCCGGCCCGCTCCCCCATCTGGAACACCGAGTGCCGGCCGTCCGACCAGTTGGTGTGGACGTGCAGGTCCCCGCGAACGTCAGACACCTCGATCAGCTTCGGCAGCTTCCCTGCCTGCGCTGCCTCCACCTCGCCACGCCCCTCACGCAGCTCCGACGGGATCACCGGGAGGCCGAGCAGCTTGTAGACCGCCGCCTCGGTCGTCGCCTTGCGTCCGTTGCGTATGAAGCCCGCCCAGACGTCGCCGCCCGCAGCGGGTGAGGCGACGCCGCGCTCCGCCGCCAGCGCGCGGAGCTGCTCGCGATGCGCATCAGCCGCGGTGAACCACACCAATCCTTCCGCCCACTGCGCTGGTGGGACGACCGTTAGGCGTACCGCGTACCGCTCCCGCGTCCGGCCCAGCGCTTCGAAGGTGCCGTCGCGCTCGTGCTCGCGGATCGCCGTGAGACGTGTGAAGGCGTCGATCACTTCGCCGGCGTCATCCGCTGCCGCCAGCAGCGCGATCTCCCGCACGCTCTCGCACAAGCGCCGCATCCCGCCTACCACCTCCACCTGCGGAGTTGAGGCCATCTGGCGGAGCGAGTGCTTCATGCTCTCCGCCAGGCTCTCGGCGACGTAGCGCGCCACATGCCCGCGCCGCCGCCGGAAGCGTGCGATCGACGTGAGGAGTGTCTCCACCGTCTTCGCGCCAAACCCGGCGACGGCCGCCAGCCGGCCATCGCGCGCGGCCTCCTCCAGCTCGTCCAGCGACGAGATCCCCAGCGCGCGGTGCACTTTGACGATCCGCGACGGCCCGAAGTGACGGATCCCCAACAGCTCCACCAGCGATTCGGGCACCTGTTCGCGCAGCGCGTTCAGCTGGCGCGAGGTGCCCGTTTCCAGGTACTCAGCGATCGTCTTGGCGATGCTCGGTCCGACCCCGCGCACATCGGTCAGCCGCCCCTCCGCCGCCAGCGTCGCCACGTCTTCCGTAATTCGGTCCAGCTGGCGCGCGGCCTCACGGTACGCGCGCACCTTGAACGACTCGTCGCCGCGCAGCTCCATCAGGTCGCCGATCCCCTGGAGCAGGTCGACGACCTCGGCGTTCTGGTTGCTCATCTCGGGCCGCTTCCAGGCGTAGTA
>DASTZM010000254.1:0-4022 GCA_035764305.1 Chloroflexota bacterium
TCCATGGGCGCTCAGGAGAACATCAAGCGCAAGGACCTGGGCAGCGTGCTGGAGGTCTATGTCCCCATCCGGCGTGACGGCAAGGTGATCGGGGTGGCCGAGGTGTACCGCGACATCTCACGCCAGGAGGCAGAGATGCGCCGCATGCAGCTGGCGGCGGCGGGCGCGGTGACGGCGGGCAGCGTCTTGCTCTTCTTCGCCCTCTCGGGCATCTTCCGCGACTCGACTCGCCGGCTGCGCCGGCAGAGCGAGGCGCTGGCCCGCTCCTTCGACGAGCTCGCGGCGGCGCACGGCCAGTCGCTCGAGGCGCTCGCGGCCGCGCTCGAGACGCGCGACCACGAGACCGAAGGCCACGCCGTGCGCGTCACGCGCTACTCGCGCGCACTCGGCGAGGCGCTCGGGCTCTCGGCGGACGAGCTGTCCTCGCTCGAGCGCGGCGCGCTGCTGCACGACATCGGCAAGATCGGCGTTCCGGACGCCATCCTCCGTAAGAAGGGCCCGCTCCTGGCGCACGAGTGGGAGCAGATGCGCCAGCACCCGGAGATCGGCGCGGGCATGGTCGGCCGCATCGCCTTCCTGGAGGCGTGCCTGCCCGTCGTGCGCCACCACCACGAGCGCTACGACGGCACCGGCTACCCGGATCACCTGGCCGGCGAGCAGATCCCGCTCGCGGCGCGCATCTTCGCCGTGGCCGACACCTTCGACGCTATGACCTGGGACCGGCCGTACCACCGCGCGGTGTCGGTCGACATGGCGCGCCTGGAGATCGCGCAGAACGCCGGCAAGCAGTTCGATCCGCGCGTCGTCGACGCGTTCCTGACCATCCCGGACACCCAGCTCCACGACATCCGGGGACACACCACGCAGCTGCTCGAATTGCCGCACGCGCCGACGCCCGTCCTAACGGCGATCGACGCCGCGGGCTAATCGTCTATCCTCCTGGCGGCAATGGCCCAGACACAGGAAGCGCCGCCCGCCGAGGCCCCACCTGAAGAGGTGACCCCCCCGGTTGAGGGGGAGGAAGTCGAGGAGACGCCGGAGGTCATCCGGGTCACGGCGCCATCGCGTCCACGGCCGATTCTGCTGGCCGGCGTGGCCATCCCGGCGCTGCTGCTGAGCTTCCTCGGCAGCATGTTCTTCTCGCGGGCGCAGGCCCCCGCGCCCGGCCCGGCGCACCCCCCGCACTGGGAGTACGAGGGAGCGCTCGGCCCGACGCACTGGGGTGAGGACGATCCGCACGCCGCCAGCTGCCAGATCGGCGACGAGCAGTCGCCGATCGACATCCACCCGTCGCGCCTGGTGCAGTTCGACTGGCTCATGCCCATCCAGCTCAAGTACAAGCCGGACAAGGACATTCAGCTGGTCAATAACGGGCACACTTGGCAGGTCAACTACGACCAGGGCAGCCGCATGACCTTCCTGGGGAAGGAGTACGAGCTGGTCCAGTTCCACTTCCACATCCCCAGCGAGCACACCGTGAACGGGAAGCCCGCCGCGATGGAGCTGCACCTCGTCCACGCCACGCCCGATGCCGTCAAGAAGCTGGCGGTGCTCGGCCTGCTGATCGAGGAGGGCGCCGAGAACCCGGTGCTCGCCAAGTTCTGGTCGCAGATGCCGGAGAAGGCCGGGGATCCCGTGAAGACCAAGATCGAGGTCAACGCGGCGGACTTCGTGCCGCGCAACACGACCTACTGGAACTACGACGGCTCACTCACGACGCCGCCCTGCAGCCAGGGTGTCAGCTGGGTCCTGCTGAAGCAGCCCATCCAGGCGTCGAAGGCGCAGATCGACCGGTTCAAGTCGATCTTCCAGCTGAACGCCCGACCGGTGCAGCCGATCAAGGACCGCTTCATCCGCGAGGAGCTGCCGCCGGCACCCGGCTCCCCCGCCGCCGCGGCGCCGGCGCCCGCCGCACCAGCGGCGGGGCACTAACCCGCTGGGCGCCCTCGCGGGGCGCCCTCCCCGGGCACTGCGCCTTAGTCCGGATACACCCCCGGCTTGATGTCCACGCCCCGGCGCATGTTGTCCAGCGCCGTGTGGAAGTCGGACAGCGGATAGAGGTTCGTCACCAGCTTCTCGAACGCGAACTTCCCCGCGTGGCGCCCGAGGAAGCGCGCCCCCGCGACCCACGCCTGGTTTGACAGTCCGTAGTGACCGTGGACCGTCGCGGCGGTCGAGCAGATCTCGAACGCGTCGAACGGCTCCGGCTTGCGGGGCGTGAAGTGCCCTGTCTCGACCACCGTCCCGAAGCGGCGCACCATGCGCAGCGCTTCGCGGAACGCCACGGGTACGCCCGCCGCCTCGTAGACCACGTCCGCGCCGATGCCCGCCGGCGTCATCGCCCGGACGCCCTTGACGCGCTCCTCCCAGTCGGTGACCTCCTCGATGTCGATCACCTCGTCCACCGCCGCCACGTCTTGCACGATCTTGAGCCGCCCTGCCGGCGCCCCGACCAGGATGATCTTGTCGGCGCCGGTCAGCCGCGCGACGCACGCGATCAGCGCGCCGATCGGTCCCGCGCCCTGCACCACCACCGTCGCGCCCGGGCCGTAGCCGATCCCCGCCCACGGCGCGCCGCCCTGCATCGACCGCTCGATCGCGGTCAGCGCGTTGGTGAGCGGCTCGAGCAGCACGGCGGCGCGCGGATCGACGTGCGACGGGACCTTGATCACCTCCAGGTCCTCGTTGCCGGCCAGATGAAGCACGGGCGCGAAGCCCGCGCCGGGGATGGCGCGCCGCGACCCATCCTCGCCCACCAGCGGCGTGCGGCCGATGCAGGCCTCCGGGTGGCGCAGCGTCGCGCAGTAGATGCATTGCCCGCACGGCCGGCGCTTGACCCACACTCGGTCGCCGACGCCGATCGATTGGCCCGTGATGTCTTTCTTGGGCGCGCCGGGACCGGTCTCGGCGATCGTGCCGGTCCACTCATGCCCCAGGAACATGGGATAGGTCATGCGCGCCTGCGCCTCGGGCGTGGCGTGGACCCAGTGCACGTCAGAGCCGCACACGCCGCACAGGTCGATCTTGATCAGCAGATCGCCGCTGCCGAGCGGCTGGCGCTCGTACTCCTGAATGGAGACCTGGCCCGGAGAATCCAGGCGGACCGCTTTGAACTTCTGGCCGACTTGAATCACGGGGCGCATAGTAGCGCCCCCGACGTTAGTCGACCGAGATCACTCGACGTAGTTGCGGAGAGTGAGGAGCTCCGGCGACGAGCGCAACTTCATCAGCGCCTCCGCCTCTATCTGACGCACGCGCTCGCGTGACATGCCCAGCTCCTCGCCAATCTCGGCGAGCGAAGCGGCGGGCTCGGTGTCGCCGTCCGCGATGCCCGTCCCCAGGCCGAAGCGGCGCTTGAGGACGACCTGCTCGCGCGGCGTCAGCGCGCCCAGCGCGCGCTCAAGCTCGTCCACCAGCAGGGCGCGAGTCGCCAGCACGTCCGGTGACCCCGTCGGGTCATCCGAGACGGCGTCGCCGATCGTCAGGTCGTCGTCGTGTCCATTGGTCAGCACCGGCTGGTCGAGCGAGAGCGTGAACCGCGACGCGGCGTACGCCTCCTCCACCTGCTGCAGCGGCAGGGTGAGCTTCTCGGCTACCTCGGCCGGGGTGGGGCGCCGCCCGAACTCTTGCTCGAACTCGCGCGCCACGCGTGCCATGGCGGTGAGGCGCTCGACGACGTGGACGGGGAGGCGGATGACGCGCCCCTGGTCCGCCAGCGAGCGACTGACGGCCTGGCGGATCCACCAGTAGGCGTAGGTGGAGAAGCGGTAGCCGGTCCGCGGGTCGTACTTCGTCACCGCGCGGTCCAGCCCGATGTTCCCCTCCTGAATGAGGTCGAGCATCGGCATGCCACGCCCGGTGTACTTGCGGGCGACGGAGACGACCAGGCGCAGGTTGCACTCGATCAGGCGGCGGCGCGCGGCGGCGCCGGCGCGGGCGAGCGGCTCCAGCTCGAAGCGCCGCGGGTCGCGGGGCGCCATGTGGCGCAGGCGCTCCGAGGCGGCTTCACCGACCTCGCGGGT
>DASTZM010000255.1:0-2439 GCA_035764305.1 Chloroflexota bacterium
CGAGCACTTCGACGTCGAGCTGAAGGACCAGCGCTTCGTCGTGCAGGGCTTCGGAAACGTCGGCAGCGTCGCGGCGCTGGAGCTCCACCGGCTCGGCGCGAAGGTCGTCGGCGTGTCCGACCACACCTGCGGGCTGGTCGACGAGAAAGGGCTCGACATTCCGGCGATCGTCGAGTGGATCAAGGAGAAGCGCTTCCTCGAGGGCTGCAAGCTCGGCCGCCAGGTCGGGCGCGCCGAAGTGCTCGAGCAGCCGTGCGACATCCTGATCCCGGCGGCGATCGAGCGCCAGATCACGACCGACAACGCGGACAAGCTCGACTGCAAGATGATCATCGAGGCCGCCAACGGCCCGACCACGCCCGAGGCCGAACGGATGCTCGACGAGCGCGGCATCAAGATCGTCCCGGACATCCTGGCCAACGCCGGCGGCGTGACCGTGAGCTACTTCGAGTGGGTCCAGGACCAGCAGAAGTACACGTGGGAGGTCGCGCAGATCCAGGACCGGCTGCGCATGCAGCTGCGCGCGGCCACTCAGAAGGTCGCGGCGGCGGCGGAGACGCTCGACCTGGACTGGCGGACGGCAGCGATGACGGTCGCCGTGAAGCGCGTCGCCGAGGCGGCGAGGCTGCGCGCGATCTACCCGTGAGCGGTCTAGCGCAGTCCGAGGATCAGCTGCGACGGGTGGTCGGCGTCGTGGAAGATCAGGTTGCGCCCTGCCGACGGCAGCGGCTCGTGGTTCGGAGTGTCGGACGACGACAGCCACAGGCGCAGGCGGTGCCCCGGCGCCAGCGTGTACGCCGTGTCCCAGATGTCCATCCGGTACTCGGTGTCCTCGCCGATCGTGACCGGCGAGAGGTGGTCGTCGGGCAGGTACGGCTTGCCGTCGCGCGAGCGCTTCGGATCCCAGTCGCGGTAGCTCGCGCGCAGCCAGCCCTGGGTGATCAACCGGGCGCTGCCGTCCGGAGCGACGTCCAGCAGTCGCACCACAAACGCCATGTCGCTCGCCTCCGTGACCGCCCAGAAGCGAAGTTCCGACGGACCGGCAAGCCGCAGCGGAGTCTTGAAGGCGTACGTCGTGTACGTGAGCCCGTGCCCGTCGTCCAGGCGCGGGTCTAGCGCGACAAACGGGGCGAAGCCGTCGGGACCCTCCTTGTCCATCGGGACCGACGCGCCGGCGCTCGGGTCGTAGACGTAGGACTCCTGGTACGCGTCACGGCCGGTCGGCTGCCGGAGCGTGAGCGACCCGTCGTTGAGGGACTGAGCCGTGTTGCTCTTTGCGCCCGACAGGTAGAGCCGCCCGAGCACCTTGGTCGCTGCCCGCCAGCTACGCGACGAGTGCCAGCTGCGGTCACCCAGGTCGAACCAGCGCACCCGCGGCTTACGCTCGATCCCGTTCTTCACGCCTTTCAGGAAGCGGTCGAGCCATGCCTGCAACTCGCCCTTCGGCGCCTCCGAGCTCAGCGCCACGCCTCCCGAGCCATCGTCGTAGGGCGCCCCGACCTCGCCGAAGTTGCCGGTCCCGTGGTGGGTCGACGCGTCGATCCACAGCAGCCTGTGCTTGGCCGCGACGCCGTCGATGAACCACAGGTCGCCGCGGGAGTACATGTCGTGCCAGCCCGTGTAGACGTAGACCGGCACCGTGATCTTGTTCATCCGCGCGAGCACGGAGCGCTCCTGGTAGACCGGACCGTCGAGGGGCGCCTCGCGCGTCTCGATGGCGAACTCCTGCTGCGCGCGGTCGAGCATCTGCGGCTGCGCGCCCGCCCCGAGCGACTGCGCGGCGGTCTGCCCTGCGAACCACTGGCCGACGAAGCCCTGGTTGTAGAGGCCGTTCTGCCAGACGACGTCGCGGTAAGGATCGGTCGGCGGATGACCGACGATCACGGCGCGTAGGTGCGGGGGCTGCAGCGCCGCCCCGAGCAGCGCGGTGATGGCGGAGTACGAATAGCCCGACAGCGCAACCTGTCCGTTGCTCCACGGCTGCTTCGCGATCCACTCGACGACGTCGTAGACGTCCTGCTGCTCGCGCTTGCAGAGCAGACACAGCGCACCGCCGGACTTGCCGCTGCCGCGCACGTCGGTGTTCACGTGTGCGTAGCCGGCCTCGAGGAAAGGCGTCGACGACGAGCGGCCGTACGGCTCCATGTCGACGACGGCAGGGAACTTCCCTTGAGCGGACGGCAGGTAGACGTCGCCCACCAGGTTGACCCCGTCGCTCGCGGGAATCGTGACATCGGCGTTCTTCACCGACGCCGACGCCGGCGCTGCAAGGACCAGGGATACGACGACGACAACAGCGATGCGCATGCCCGAACAACGGCCACGCGGCGGTTTTCCTGACATGACGTCGGGTAGCGCTCACGTATGGGCCTTGTCGAATCAGTCAGAAGCGTCCTCTGGGCGCGCCGCCGCCAACCCGACGACGTCGTCTATGGCGTT
>DASTZM010000256.1:0-9987 GCA_035764305.1 Chloroflexota bacterium
GCTCCACCGGCAGGACGTGGAGGGGCTGGCGGCGTCGGGCACGCCGTACGTGGTGTTCAATCGCTATCTCGAGTCGCCGGCGATCAACTGCGTGGTGATCGACGACGCGGCCGCGACCGAGCGGGCGGTGGACTATCTGTACGGTCTGGGCCACCGGCGGATCGCGCACGTGGCGGGGCAGCAGCACATCACGGTGGGGCGGGACCGGGCGGAGGGCTACCGGGAGGCGATGCGCCGGCACGGACTGGAGCCGTGGGTGATCGACGCGGGGTGGCCGATCGACGCGGGCTACGCGGCGGCGGCCGTGATCCTTCGGGCGGCGAAGCGTCCCACCGCGGTCGTGGCGTCAGCGGATGGTGCGGCGATTGGCGTGATCCACGCCGCGCGGCGCGCCGGGCTGCGAGTGCCGGGCGATCTCTCGGTGATCGGCTTTGCTAACCTGCCGGGGTCAGAGCTGGTCGATCCGCCGCTGACGACGATGGGGTACGACCGCCCGGCGATCGGGCGGGAAACGATCGCGGCGCTGCTGCGCATGGTCGACGGCGGACCACCGTGCGGCACGGTGGTGGTGCCGGCGGTCTTCGTCGAGCGCGCGTCGTGCGGGCCGGTGGGGATGGGGGACGTGGGCGAGGTGGGCGAGTCCGTACGTGAGCGGGAGCTCGTGGCCGCTAGTTGACGAGCAGCGGGCGGGACATACGCTTGGGAAAGAGGACTCTGAGCAGGTCCATCGACTCGTCGCTGGCGAGCACGTCGGGGTGGGCGTCGCGCAGCGGGTCGATCGGGCGGTAGCCGAGTAGCAGCTGCACGAACAGGTCGCGCGGCATGCCGGCACCGGCGCCCGACGTTTCCCCTGGTCCCATGTTCCGGCGATCGGTCTGCTCGTCCACCTCGGCGAGCGAGCCGTCCTGGATGCGGAGCGTGAGCATGCCACGGTAGAAGCTGACCTGCTGGGTGAGGCTCTGTTGGGCGAAGTGTGAGGCCGCGAGGCGGCGCTCGAGCGCGGGGGCGACATGCCGGACGAGCGCGGCGAGGTCGGGTACGCGCACGTACCAGGCGTAGGGGCGGCGGCCGGGTGAGAGGAGGTCTTGATCAAGCGCGTCGTAGACGGGGTGGTGGCGGCCCATCACGAAGAGGACGCGCAGCGGCGGATCGCCGGTCATGCGCGGCGACAAGGTGGGGAGACGGCGCTTGAGCGCGCGCAACACCGATGGCATGACGGCGCGGAGTGGGACCCCTTGCTCGACCGACAACGAAGGGATGGCGAGGGCGTTGGCGTCGGCCCACTGGTAGCCGTCGCGCAGGACGACGTGGCCGATTGGTGTGCCGTCGTGGGAGTCGACGATCACGAGTGGTCGCCAGCCGTGCTCGGCGGTGTGGTCCTGGCCGCCGAGCGTCCAGCGCCAGTAGTCGTCTCCGACCACGACCGAGACGAGTGAGTCGGCCTGCTCTCGCGCGTAGAGGCGAGTGAGGAGTGGGATGTCTTCCGGCGTCGCGTCGCGCAGGCGGTAGGGCTCGGCGGCCTCCTTGGTGGCGCCGGCGTCGATGGCCGACCAGTAGACGCGCGGGCCGCCGTAGACGTCGAGCGCATATTCGTAGCCGAGCTGGCGGTAGAAGTAGGGGATCCCGTCGATGACCTGCATCAGCTGGCCGCGCGCGGCGGAGCGGGCGTGGAGTAGATCGAAGATGGCCCGGATCAGACCGCGCCGGCGGTAGGGGGCGCGCGTCACCACCTGCTCGGGGCGCCCGACGGCGAGCGGGATACCGTCGTAGGACCAGGTCTGGGACATGAGCGCTGTGGCGGCCACCAGCTGGCGGGACGCGGTGTCCTCGACGACGGCCCAGTCCGTGGGACCGCCGTGTGGATACTCGGGGCGGAAGGTCTCGAGCACCAGCTTGCGCTCGGCCTCGCTGGGCTTGCCTTCGGCGCCGAACACGTCGGATACGACGGCGGCGACGGCTTCGGCGTCGTCAAGGGACGACCAGCGCAGCACGAGGCCATCGCCGAGGTCGCGCCGGTAGGTTGGGCCGGCGAGGTCGATCGTGGGAAGTGGCACGGCCTGCTATTGTGGCGCGCGCGTGCCGGATGCGCCGGTCGCGTGCGCGTGTGGCGGTCGGCGCGTTCTCTCAGGCAGCGGCGGGGATGATTTGCTGGCCCACACCGACGTTGGGGATGTCGAGGAGCTGGGCGAGGCGGGTGGCGTCGCGCAGGGCGTGACCCTCGGGGTCGTTGTTGAAGTAGGCGTAGACGGTGGCGCCGGTGCGGCGGTAGGAATCGAGCCGGGACGCCCAGAAGCGCAGCTCGTCCTCGCTCAGGCCGATGCCGTGCAGGCCGGCGTGGAAGCGGATGTAGGTCCAGTCGGCGGTGAGGCGGGGATCGATTGGCACGTGCGGGTGGACGGGGAGGCAGAGCGCGGCGTTGTGGCGCTCCAGCAGCGTATAGACCTCCGGGACGAGCCAGGTCTGGTGACGGAACTCGAAGGCGAAGCGCTGGCCCGTGGCTTCGTAAGGGGTGAGCGCGTCGATGAAGGCGTCGAGCCGGGGCAGGTTGGCGCGCCAGGTGTGGGGGAACTGGAACAGAATGGGGCCGAGCTTCTCCTGGAGACCGGTGGCGCGCTCCATGAGGCGGGCGAGCGGCTCCTCGGGCTCCTTGAGCTTCTTCATGTGGGCGAGGTAGCGGCTGGCCTTGACGGCGAAGAGGTAGCCGGGCGGCGTCTGGCGGCGCCAGGTCTCGAAGACCTCACGCTCGGGCAGGCGGTAGAAGGAGAAGTTCACCTCGACGGTCGGGAAGTGGCGCGCGAAGAAGGGGAGCTGCGCGTCCGCGGGCAGCCGGTCGGGCCCCGTCGGGTAGAAGATGCCCATCCAGTGCCGGTAGACCCAGCCGGAGGTGCCAATCCAGATCTGACTCATCTGGAGGCGCACTCCGCACGGGCCGTGCCGGAGGGTGCCGGCACAGGGCGTGCGGGGAGGGGGCGGAGGTCTCCACGTATGAACGAGCGCAAGCAGGGCGGACGGGAACAGCCCACTAAGGACCAGCGCAGCGAGAAGGACGGCATGGCGGCGCAGGCGGCACCGCCCCAGAAGCCGGGCGCTGGGCACGAGCGTGCGCCGGGCGAGTCGACGCCAAAGGACGGGAAGGGCGTCACGCCGGTCCCGATGGTCAGCAAGCCGGGCGGTGGCTCGGGCTAAGTGTGCTGGGCGCCGTGGTCCTTTCCGAGAAAGGATCCCGGCGCCGAGACTAGCGCTGCGCTAGCCCCGCGCTAGCACTGCGGGGTTGGGCTGGGGCTGACGGTCGGGCCGGGGGTCGGGGTGTTGGTCGGGGCAGGGCTCGGTCCGGCGGTCGGAGTTGTGGGTGCGCGCGTGGGGGTGGGGCTGCAGCGCGGTGCCTGGGTGGGCTGCGCCGCGGGCGGTGCCGTGGTGGGCGCCGGCGGCTGGGTGGCCTGGACGACGACTGTCTGTGGCACCGCGACCGGGACGGTCTGCTGCACGACGACGGTCTGCGCGACGACGGTGGTGCCGGCGGTGGGCGCGGGGGTGTTGGTGGCGGGCGGGCGCGTGGCACTGGCCGCGGTGGTGGCCTGGGCGCCGCCGGAGCTGCCTGAGCCGGTTTGGCTGACGTTGACATTGACGTTGTCGGCTGCCTGGCGCCGGAACGGGCCGACGCCGGCCAGGGTCATGATCAGGAGGAGCGCGACGATCGCGGCGATCGTGCCGGCGGCCGCGATCAGGATGCGGCGCCGGCGCAACTCCTCCGCGGTCATGCCGCTCGGACCGCGCGGTGGTGGCGGGGTGGAAACGTTGACCTGGCTCATGGCAGGTGGACGGAAGAGCAGGTTTTGTGCCGGGCGGGGCGGCGGGTGACAATCCGGCGGCCGAGCGAGTCCTTGTGATGGAAGACGAGCGTTCCCCCCGCCCCCGACCAGACGACGTCGACGCCGACGACGTGCGCGAAGCGCTCTCAGCAGCGATCGACGAATCGGCGGCGGGGGATGGGTCGCCGGCGGCGCAGATCACACAGATCGCGGATGAGACGCCGCCCAGCGTCCTCGCGGAGGCGATCGCCGACCTGGAAACCGACGAGCTGCGCACCGTCCTGGCGGCGCTCGGCTCGGAGCGGTCGGCCGACGTCGTGTCGGAGCTCCACCCCGACGAGGCGGTCGATGTCCTCCAGCAGCTCTCCCACAGCGACGCCGCCGACGTGTTGGAGGAGATGGACCCCGACGAGGCGGCGGACGTCATCGGGGAACTGCGCGACGAGGACGCGCCCGCCGCCGAGCGCCTGCTGGCCGAGATGGAGGCCGAGGAGGCGGCGGACGTCCGTCAGCTGCTGGCGTACGCCGAGGACACGGCCGGCGGGATCATGACGACCGACTTCGTGGCCGTGCCGGCGTCGGCGAGCGTGCAGGAGGCGGTGGCGCTGCTGCGCGCGCCGAGCGAGGACGAGCTGCCGCCCGAGTCGGCTTCCTATCTGTATGTCACCGAGGAGGGGGGCCGCATGGTCGGAGTGGTGCCGTGGCACCGGCTGGTGCGCGCGGGAGAGCGGGTGGCGGTGCGCGCGCTGATTGAGCCGCAGGCGGTGACGGTGCCGGTGACGGCGGACCAGGAGGCGGTGGCGCAGGTGTTCCGCGAGCGGCGCCTCCTCTCGGTGCCGGTGGTGGACGCCGACCAGCGGCTGGTGGGGATCGTGACCGCGGACGATGTGGCGGACGTGTTGGAGGAGGAGACAACCGAGGACATCGAGCGCCTGGGTGGGTCCGAGCCGCTGGAGGTGCCGTACCTGCGTGCGGGACCGCTGGTGCTGGCGCGTAAGCGCGTGCTGTGGCTGCTGCTGCTCTTCGCGGCCGAGGCCTACACGGGGACGGTGCTGCGCGCCTTCGAGGACGAGCTGCAGCAGGCGGTGGCGCTGGCGTTCTTCATCCCGCTGCTGATCGGTACGGCGGGGAACACCGGTTCGCAGACGGTGACCACCGTGATCCGCGCCATGGCGGTGGGGGAGGTCGAGTTCCGCGACCTGTTCCGCGTGTGGGTCAAAGAGGCGTCGACGGGACTGATCCTGGGGCTGGTGATGGCGGCGGCGACGCTGGCGCGGGCGTTGTTCCTGGGAGTGGGGGTCGAGATTGGCGCGACGGTGGCGATCTCGGCGGGGGTGATCGTGCTCTGGGCGGCGATGGTGGCGGCGGTGCTGCCGCTGGTGCTGCGGCGCCTGAAGGTGGACCCCGCCGTCGTCTCCGCGCCGATGATCACGACGCTGGTGGATGGGACGGGGCTGCTGCTGTATTTCGAGATCGCGCGCTACCTGCTCAAGCTGTAGCGCGCGATCCCGGCGCGGACGTTAGCGGCCGCGCTGTCTGCGGTACTCGTCGAGGATGGCCTGGGCGTCATTGGTCATGTTGGTCATGGCCTCGCGC
Organism: Chloroflexota bacterium; assembly: GCA_035764305.1. Classification (GTDB taxonomy): domain Bacteria; phylum Chloroflexota; class UBA11872; order UBA12225; family UBA12225; genus DASTZM01. Next base: position 5,406 of record DASTZM010000256.1, read on the forward strand.
GGGCCGGCGGTGCCGGCGCGGAGCTGGCCGGTGTACTTGCCATAGATGGTCGAAAGATCGGGATTCCATTTGGGGTGCAGCGGGTCGGGGCGCGCCGTGGCCGCGGCGTCGAGCCACTTCTTCTTGTTGAACTGCGTCATCGACGTCAGCCACACCTGCTCGGTCACCTTCTTGTTGGACGGGATGTTGTTCCCACCCATCTGCTCGATGATCCGTGCGCCGTCGTCCAGCAGCCAGAACAGGAAGTCCACCGTCGCATCCTTGGCCTTGGTGTTCTTGCCCAGGATGTAGCCGTCCAGGTAGAGGCGGTTGAAGCGCCCCTTAGTCCCGCGGGGCTTGTTGAAGATCTGGATCTTGCCGGGCGCCTTGCTGTAGTCGACGATGCTGTTGGCGATGCCGTTGCCGTGCACCAGCATCGTGCCCTGCAGGAAGTTGATCTCGGCGCGCTTGTCGATCCCGTCACGCAGGTAGACGCGGTCGCTCGTGTGGACCTTGGCGTAGGCTTCGGCGGCGGCGAGCGCTTCGGGCGTGTTGGCGACGGCCTTGGTCTTGTCGGCGCTGAGGAAGTCGCCGCCGTAGCTGTAGAGCCAGTGGAAGAAGACGCTGTCGTCCACGCCGCCCGGTGGCTCCTGGCGACCCTGCGCGTCGTATCTGATGGCCGGCTTGATCAGGCGCACGAAGTCGTCCGGCGTCCAGTTGTCGTCGACGCCCGGGTTGAGCTTGATTCCCGCTTTCTCGGTGAGGTCGGTATTGATGGCGTACAGGCTGGTGCCCCATCCCTGGGGCATACCCATCTGCTTGCCGTCGATCTGATAGGTCTTTAGTGGGACCTCGTAGAAGTCGGTCGGCTTGAGCTTGCGGCTGGCAAATTCCTTGGAGAGGTCCAGGAACCAGCCGCTGTCCATGAAGCGCAGGAAGGCGCGGTTGGAATCCATGACGATGTCCGGGACGACGTCCGAGGTCCAGGAGACGACGAGCTTGTCCTGGATTTCGGCCGATGGGATGCCGACGCGCTCGATGGTGGTCTCCGGCGCGGCCTTCTTGTAGCCGTCGACCGTGCCGGCGAAGAGCTGGTCGCTGACGCCGCCGCCACCGTAGTTCCAGAAGACGACCTTGGCGGGCTGGCGCGTCTTGGTCCCACCCGCGGCGAACGAGTCGCACGCGGTGAGTGCGGCGGCGGATGTGGTGAGGCTCAGGGCGGCGAGCGCGGCGCGTTTCACCATCTGGCGGCGGCTGGTCATGTGGAGTCCCTCCTTAGGCGCCATGCTATCGGGGGCCAGCAGGAGTGTCAATCAGGCGCCGGCGCCGCCGCCTCCCCGCGTAGTTGCCTCCTGGCTAGCATTAACGGCTCATTGCAGAACGATCTACACGGAAATGATGCGGGAGGAAGGTCTGTGGTTTCGCGGAGGAGTCTGATCCGGGCAGCGGCGTCGGGCGGCGCTGCGCTGACGCTGGCGGCGTGCGGTCAGGAGCAGGGAGGCGGGAGCGGGAGCAAGAGTCTGGCGCCGGTGACGCTGGAGTTCCAGCACCGCTGGGAGGGCGCGCGTACCGAGGTGATCGACAAGATCGTCGCCGCCTACCAGCAGACGCAGCCCAACGTGAAGGTCAACAGCCAGCTGGTCTTCGGTAGCGGCGAGGGGTTCTTCGACGGCATGCCGTTCGACAAGATCCTGGCGCAGATCGCCGCCGGGACGCCGCCCGACGTGATCATGATGGGGTCCGACGTCGCGGCGGCGTGGGCCAGACGTGGCTCGGCGCTGCGCGCGCTGGACGATCCGCTCAAGCGCGACAAGGTCGACCCCACGAAGGTCTTCTACCCCGCACTGGCGCAAATGGCCAAGGCGCAGGGCAAGTACTACGGCCTGCCGCAGCTCACCGCCACCGACCGCGCGTACCTGTTCATGAATAAGGACGTGGTGGAAGCCGCCGGGCTGAACTCGTCCAAGGGCCCCGCCAGCTGGGAAGAGCTGGTCACGTGGTCGCAGAAGGTCACGCGGCGTGAGGGAGACACCTTCGCGTCGGTAGGACTGAACATCGGCGGCACGCCGTTCATCGACTGGCTGGCGCGCAACAACGGCAAGGTCCTCTCCGACGACGGCACGAAGGTGGCGTTCGACAACCCGGCCGGGCAGGCCACGCTGGAGTGGATGCTGGAGTCGACGAAGCGGCTGTACGGCAGCCAGCAGGCGTACGCCGACGCACTGAAGGGCGTGAGCAACGCGCAGTACACCGGCAGGCAGAACATGTGGACGAACCAGGCGGCGGGCTTCTTCACGACGTCGACCGATGGACCGAAGGCGAACCCCAACTTCAAGTACGCCGTGACCATCGTGCCCCACAACGCCGCCAACCCGCAGGCCAAGCCCGCGTCGCTGGCGGAGAAGATCTGGATGTATTCCCAGCCGGCGGGTACCAGCGGCGCGCGCGTCGACGCGGGCTACGACTTTCTGCGCTACCTGACGTACGGCGACGGGAACAAGGCGTTCGTGCTCGCGCAGGGGCGTCCGTCGCCGGTGGTGAAGTTCAACGACGACCCGGCCTTCAAGCAGGCCAACCCGTACTGGGACACGGTCGTCAAGCAGGGTCTCTCGCTGATGGTGCCGATGGCGCAGACGTCGGCCTGGAACGCGACGCGTACCGTGCTGGACCAGATGACGGCGCGCGTCATGGCGGGGCAGCAGGGAGTACGCGACGCGCTGTCGCAGGCGGCGCGTGACGGCCAGCGACTGCTCGACGAGTCGGCGCGATGACGCTGACCGCCCCGCGCCCCACCCCCTCCCCCGCACCGCGCAGCGCGCTGGCGGCGTGGCGTGCCGGCGTGCGGGTGGCGCGCGTCTCGGACGTCGAGACGCGCCACGCCATCCACGCCTACTACACCGCCACACCCGAATCGCCCGTTGGCCGGCACGTCGTCTTCTACGCGTCGACGACGCCGGAAGCGCACGCCGGCGCGCTGCACCTCGTCGACCGCGCAACCGGCGAGTCGCGCCTGCTCGTCGACGGTCTTTGCACCGAGGACTCGCACCGTGCGGCGTGTCAGCAGTGGGTGCTCGGCGGGACGCACGTGGTCTACCACGACGTGCTCGGCGCGGAGGAGCGGTGGGTGGTGTGCTCGGTCGACGTTCTGAGCGGTGAGCGGCGCGTGCTGGCAGAGGACGTGCAGCTGGCGTGGGGGCAGCCCGATGCCGGAGTGGTTCCGGTGTACGGGCCGCATTGGGACCCGAACGCGCACCGCGACCTGGACTTGCTCGACGTGCGCACCGGCGAGCGCCGGACGGTGCTCACCGCGGACGAGGTGCGCGCCGCGTACCCGGACCTGATCGCCGAGGAGTTCGGCGATCGGCCGGTATCGATCTTCTTCCCCGCGCTGAGCCCAGACCTGGGGAAGGTCTTCTTCAAGATGGCGTCGCCGCTGGGCGGCCACTTCCGGAGTAAGGAGGCCAGCCACCGCGCGCTGCTGGTGTGCTACTCGCTGGCGGAGCGGCGCTTCCTGTTCGCCGACAAGAAGTGGGGGCACCCGGCGTGGCATCCCAATTCCGAGGCGATCCTGGACGTGCCGAATGTGCTGATCGACGCGAACACCGGCGCGCGGCGCGCGCTCGAGCGCGTGCCGCGCTTCCCCGGCTCGCACCCGTCGTTCAATCATGACGGCTCGCTGTACGCGACCGACGTGGCGCTCGACCGGATCGAGTCGGGGCCGCTGGCGGGCGCGAAGGGTGAGTGGGGCATCGTGATCGTCGACGTGGCGACGCAGGAGTGGGCGCTGGTCGACCGCTTCGACGAGTCGCGCGGCGCGACGTCCTGGCGGCGCTGCCACCCGCACCCGGTGTTCAGCCCCGATGGCAGCCGGCTGTACTACACCGCGAGCGACAGCGAGTGGAGTCGCCTGCGGGTAGCAGAGCCCGCGCAAGCGGAGTAGCATCCCCGGCGTGAAGATCACGTCGGTCGATGTCATCCCGATCTACCCGAGCCTGGTGGTGCGGGCGGCGGCGCACAACGCGCATTTCCCCAACTGGAATGTGCGCACCGTCTTCCGCGTGCGCACCGATAGCGGCCTGGTGGGCTACGGCGACTACCGCTGCCCGCCGCCGCCGGAGACGATCGCCAGACCGCTGATAGGGAGGAGTCCCTTCGACTTCGTTGGGAACGACTTCAATCCGGGTCTGGGGGCGGCGCTGTACGACGTGATGGGCAAGCACCTGGATGTTCCCGCGTACAAGCTGATGGGGCAGAAGGTGCGCGATGCGGTCTCGGTGGCGGCCTGGACCAAACCCACGTCACCCGAGAACCTGGCGCGGGAGGTGAAGCGCGCCGCTTCCGAGGGCTACACGATCATGAAGATGCACTCGGCCGACTACTACGACATCTTCGAGCAGAACCAGGCGGTGGAAGAGGTCGCGCCGCCCGGCTTCCTGATGCACTACGACTTCAACCACAACCGCAGCCTGGTGGCGGTCCTGCCGATTGTCTCTGAGCTTGAGCGGTCGCGCGTCGTGGGGTTCATCGAGGACCCGCTGCGCGCGAACGATGTCGAGGGCTGGCGCACGCTGCGCGCCAAGGTACGCGTGCCGCTGATCATGCA
>DASTZM010000257.1:0-3854 GCA_035764305.1 Chloroflexota bacterium
GCCTGCTACGCCTCCATGAAGTCGAAGCGCTGGGAGTCGGTCAGCCGCTGACCGACTCCCACTCAGTCGCCTCCGGACTAGCCGCCTGGCCTTGGCTTGTCCAGGATCGGCTGGAGCAGGCCGTTCAGCGTTTTCAGGAAGCTCGCCTCAGCCTTCGCCTGGCCATCGGTGATCTTGCGCGTCTCCGGGTCGCGCACCGGCTCCAGTTCCTGCGCGCGGAAGTTGAACGGCGCGCTGTACGGTTCCTTGATCTCCTTGATGGAGTCGAGCTGCACCTGCTGCGCCTGGCGGGGCAGCTGCGGATGGTTCAGGATCCGCGGATCGGCCCACACGTCCGGCCGGCCGCCCAGCGTCGTCGAGCCCTTGGTTTGCAGCCCGAGCGCTACCCCCATCTCCTTGTCGGTGATCCACTTCATCAGCTCAAACGCGGCATCGGGCGCCTTTGACGCCTTCGCGATCGACTGCGCGTCGCCGGCGAACATCCCGCCCCGCTTTCCCGTCTTGGGATGCTTGGGCATCATCACGCCATCCCACTTGAACTTGTCCCCCACCTTCGGGAGCAGCTCCACCGTCTTGAAGTTGAAGTACGTCCGCCCAATCATCGCCACTTTGCCATCCACAAAGGACACCGCCGCGTTCGCGATCGGGTGCATGATCCGCTCGCGGTTCATGAGGTTCTCGTACCACTGCATCGCCTCGAGGACCTCGGGCGTGTCCATCGTCGACTTCTTGCCGTCCTTGGAGTAGTTGTCCCCGTTGAACGCGCGCAGGTGCGCTACGAACGCCTCTCCGCCCCACGAGTTGACGGCATAGCCGTACTGCGTCACCTCGCTGCCCGCGCGCTCGGTCAGCTGCTGCGACGCCTTGATCAGGTCGTCGTAGGTCCAGGTGTTGGTCGGCAACGGGATGCCGCGCTTCTCAAACAGGTTGATGTTGTAGTAGAACCCTGCCGCCAGCACCTGCCCCTTGTACGGCAGCCCAAACTGTTTGCCGTCGATCTTCATGATGTCGATCACGTCGGTAAACCATTGCTTCAGGTCCACCTTGTCGCGCGCCAGCATCGCGTCGATGTTGAGGAAGGCGCCCGTCGCGACGAAGTTGTGGAAGCTCTGGTTGCCCAGGTAGGTGTGGCAGTTGTCCGGCATCGTGTCGGACGCGGCGCCGGTCTGGAGCTTCGTGATCAGGTCACCCGAGGGCACCACTTCCCGCTCCACCGTGATGTTCGGGAACTTCTCCTTGAAGGCCGGCAGACGCGCGTCGAGCGCCTGCGTCTCCTGGTCCAGCCGTTCGATGATGCTGACCTTGGCAGAGAGCGCCTTCGCCGTCGTGCCCGAGCCAGCGCCAGCGCCACCGCCACCGCCGGACGGCGCACCGCACGCCGCGAGCGCCCCCATGCCGGTCAGCGCCGCCGCGCCGGAGAACAACCGTCTGCGTGACTGCCCTTTCTTCATGATGGTCCCTCCAGAGGGCATCATACGCTCGATCGGGCGGAAAGACCATCGGTGACGTCAGCATCACCCTCTTCAGGGACTTCACTCTTACCCACCAGCGTCATCGGCTCCTGGGCCTGGCCCGCCTGGCTCCACGTCGCGCTCGAATCGAACGCGCGCGGTGAGCTCGGCCCCGACGACGTCGCCGAGACCCAGGACGACGCCGTCGACCTCGCCATCCGCGACCAGGAGGACGCCGGCGTCGACGTCATCACCGACGGCGAGATGCGCCGCGCCGGCTTCTTCACCGCCTCCTTCTACGGCCACCTCACCGGCCTGGAAGAGCTGCCGCCCCGCCGCAAGGTCGGCGTCGTCGGCCACGACCAGCGCGAGTCCTACCGCGCCGTCGGCCAGGTCACCGCGCCCAACGGCCTCGGCCTCGTCGCCGAGTACGACTACCTGCGCCGCCGCGCCACGCGCGCGGCGGGAGTTAAGTCCACCTGCCCCGGGCCGTACACCCTCGCCGGCCGCATCCAGCCCGGAAGCATCTACCAGGACCGCATGGACGTCGCTCACGCCCTCGCCCAGATCGTCAACGATGAGCTGCGCGCCCTCGCCGCCGCCGGCGCCACCTTCATCCAGCTCGACGAGCCATCCTACGCCGTCCACCCCGACGCCCCTCGCGAGTTCGTCACCCTCTTCAACAAGTCGGTCGCCGGGCTCCGTGAGGCCGGCGTGAAGGTGGGGATCCACTTCTGCTTCGGCAACTACGTCGGCCGCCCCGTCGCCAGGCGCACCTACCGGCCGCTCTTCCCCCACATCCTGGACGCCCACGCCGACCAGTTCGCCCTCGAGTTCGCCAACCGCGAGCTCGCCGAGCTCGAGCTGTGGCGCGAGTTCCCCTCCGACAAAGAGCTCGCCGCCGGCCTCGTCGACGTCAAGAACTACTACGTCGAGACCCCCGACGACGTCTCCACCCGCATCCGCACCGCGTTGGAGTACGTCTCCCCCGACCGCCTCACCATCGTCCCCGACTGCGGCCTCTCCCAGACCGCCCGCTGGGCCGCCCGGGCCAAGCTCAAAGCCATGGTCGAGGGCACGAGCACGGTCCGCCGCGAGCTGGCCGGATGAGAGTCGAGCGCCTCCCCTCCCCACCCAACCCCATCATCCGCCCACACATGGACGCCCGGATGGGCGCCAACGTCAACGGTCCCTCCCTCATCCGCGTGCCCGAGTGGGTGCAGAGTCCACTCGGCCGCTACTACCTCTACTTCGGCCACCACCAGGGCAAGTACATCCGCCTCGCCTACGCCGAAGCGCTCGAAGGACCGTGGCACACCTACGAGCCCGGCGTCCTCGATCTTGAAAACTCCTTCTTCGTCGGCCACATCGCCTCGCCCGACGTGCTGGTCGACGACGACCGCCGCGAGCTGCGCCTCTACTTCCATGGCCCGCTCGCGCCGCACGACCGCAACGTCGGCCCCCACGGCCGCCACGCCCAGGCCACCCGCGCCGCCCTCTCCGTCGACGGCCTCCACTTCACCGCTCGCGAGGAAGTGCTCGGCTCCTCCTACATGCGCGTCTTCCGCTACCGCGGCGCGCACCACGGCGTGAGCATGTCCGGCATATTCCTGCGCTCCGACGACGGCCTGACCAGCTTCGTCGAAGGTCCCACCCTTTACGGCGAGGAGCAGCGCCACGTCGGCCTCAAGCGCGTCGGAGACCTCCTCTACGTCTTCCACTCCAACCGCGGCGACTGCGCCGAGCGCATCCGCGTCAGCACCGTCGACCTGCGCCCCGACTGGAACGCGTGGCGCGCCTCACCGCCCCAGGACGTCCTCCGCCCCGAGCACGACTGGGAAGGCGTGAACGAGCCGCTCGTCCCTTCGGAGGGCGGCGCCATCCACCACCCCGTCCACCAGCTGCGCGACCCCTACGTCTTCGCCGAAGACGGCCGCGACTACCTGCTCTACACCGTCGCCGGCGAGAGCGGCATCGCCATCGCCCGCCTGTTCCTGGACTAACTCCCTCTCCCTCTGGGAGAGGGCAGGGGTGAGGGCTCCCTACACGAACCCCGACGCCTGCTCCTGGCGCGACGCGCGCGGTGCGCCGTAGTACGCCCGGCACGGCGCCATCGTGTCGTCCAGCGGCCCGTCCGGTAGCTTCGTCCCCAGCTCCTGCCCCGTCAGCGCCTCCAGCCGCCGGCGCCCCTCCTTGACCCGATCCGCGTGGGACGACGCCACGTCCTTCAGCTCGTACGGATCGTTCCGCAGGTCGAACAGCCGCTCCGTTCCCGCCGGTTCCTCGAAGCGCACCATGTAGTTCCAGTCGCGGTCGCGCACCGACGCCATGTTCCCCCACCCCGTAACCACGTACTCCCGCCCCGTCGCCCCGCTCGCGCCCTCGATGAGCCCCTTCGCCGAC
>DASTZM010000258.1:0-8710 GCA_035764305.1 Chloroflexota bacterium
AGCCGCATGTACATCCCCGACGAGTAGTGCTTGACCGGCGTGTCGATGAACCGCTCCAGCTCGGCGAAGCCGACGATCCCATCCAGGCGCGCCGCCATTTCCTGGCGTGAGAGCCCCAGGAACGTCCCGTTGAGGAACACGTTCTCGCGCCCCGAGAGGTCGGGATGGAAGCCCGCCGCCAGCTCCAGCAGGCCGAACACCCGCCCATCCGCGTCGATCCGTCCCGACGTGGGGCGCATCGTCCGCGACAAGAGCTTGAGCAGCGTGCTCTTCCCCGACCCGTTGCGCCCGATCACTCCCAGCGTGCGCCCACGCTCAAGCGCGAACGACACGTCGTGCAGCACCCAGAACGGCTCCTCGGCGCCACGCTGCTCGCCCGGTCGGAACAGGTTGAGCGCCGCCTCCTGGAAGGTGCGCGCGCGCTCGTGGCGCAGCGTGAAGCGCTTCGAGACGCGCTCGAAGCGGACCGCGGTCACGCGCGCTAGACCTCTTCCGCGAACGTCGGCGCCCAGCGCCGGAAAACCAGCCACCCCACCGCCAGCAGCGCCAGGCCGATCCCCAGCGACACCAGCGTGTGCCGGATCACCGGGTATGCGTACAGCAGGATGTAGCGGTAGTCGGTCACCAACGTCGCCATCGGGTTGACCGTGTAGACCAGGCGCCACACGTCAAAGCTCATCCCGAACACGCTCTTCGGCAGCAGCTCGAGCTCGTAGAAGATCGGCGTCAGGAAGAACCACGCCGTCAGCCCGACGTCGAGCACCAGCTCGGTGTCGCGGTAAAAGACATTGACCGTCGCTAGCAGCAGCGCGAGTCCCGTCACCAGGATGGCCTGGACGACGATGATCAACGGCAGGGCGAGCGTCCACGCGCTGAACTGCGCCCCGAACAGCATCGCCAGCGGGACAAACACCACCAGGCTGAGCAGGAAGTTGATGAGATTCGACAGCACAATCGAGATCGGCAGCATCTCGCGCGGGAAATACACCTTGTCGATCAGATTGGCGTTGCTCGTGATGCTCCGCACCGCGCCCGAGAGCGACCCCGCCAGGAAGTTCCACGCCAGCAGGCCCGTCAAGACGAAGAGCGCGTAGTTCCGCACCGACAGCGGGCGCACCACCTGGAAGACAATCGAGAACACCAGCATCATCAGCAGCGGGTTCAGGAACGACCACATGAACCCGAGCACAGAGCGCCGGTAGCGCACCGCCAGGTCCCGCCGCACCAGATTCAGCAGCAGGTCGCGGTACAGCCACAGCTCACGAGCGGCGCCTAGTGCGCTTGCCCCGAGCGAGTCGAGCGAGACGATCACTAGTCGCCGGTCTGGCCGGCGCGGCTCGCTTTGATGGCCATCTTGAGGTGGTAGGCGATGTCGGGCTCGAACCACTCGTCGACCGTCCGATCGAGCCCGTCGTCGCGCATCAGCGTGAACTGCTGCTCCAGCTCCTCGCGCGTCAGGATGCCCTTCTGGATCAGGATCTCCGCCAGGGCGCGGAACTGGACGTAGCTCGTGATCGCGTGCCCCGCCACGCTCATCATCATCCGCGCGACCGGCGTCAGCTCGTTCTCGCTCAAGGAAGGTCCAGGGCGGCGGAGTGTACCGTCGTACCCGTTATAGAACGCGTGCCGGACGCGACCAGCGTAAGCGTCGTCGTCGTCACCTGGAACGGGCTGCACCACCTGCGGCGTTGTCTGCCCGCCGTCCTCGACCAGCGCCTCGACCCGGGCGACGCGCTCGAGCTGATCGTCGTCGACAACGGGTCCACCGACGGCTCACGCAAGCACCTGGCTGACCTGGCGGCGCGCGACGCGCGTGTCCGTGTCATTCAGAACGATCGCAACCTTGGCTTCGCCGGCCCCAACAACCAGGCGTTCGACCACGCGCGAGGTGACTTCGTCGCGACGCTGAACAACGACGCCCCGCCCGAGCCCGGGTGGCTCGCCGCGCTGCTCGACGCGGCGCGCGCCGACCGACGCATAGGGAGCGTCGCCAGTCGGATGGTCTTCGACCACTCCCCACACCTCGTCCAGTCCGCCGGCATCTCGATCGACCGCGCCGCCATCGCCTGGGACCGCCACGTTGGGCGACCGATCGACGCGTCCGATGCTGCCGTGACCGAGGTCTTTGGCGCCAGTGCCGGCGCCGCGCTCTACCGCCGCCACCTGCTCCGCGAGCTGGGTGGCTTCGACTCCCTCTTCTATATGTATCTGGAGGACGTCGACCTCGCCTGGCGTGCCCGCCTCGCCGGCTGGCGCGCCGTCCACGCGCCGCACGCCGTCGTTCGCCACGCGCACTCGGCCAGCGCCAAGGAAGGCTCCCCGTTCAAGAACTGGCACCTGGGGCGCAACAAGGTCTGGACCATCGCCAAGTGCTATCCGCCCCACGGGTTGCAGCGCTACTTATGGGCCGTCCTGGCATACGACGTCGGGTCGCTGCCCTACACGATGGTCACCAAGCGCGACCCGAGCCCGCTCCTCGGCCGGCTCGCAGCGCTGCGCGGCCTGGCGCCCATCCTGCGCGACCGAGCCGCACTTCACGCGCGCTTCCCCGACGGCTGGGCCCGCACGCGCGAGTGGATGGAACCGCTGAGGCCACCGCTTGCGGTCTTCGCGCGCTACCAGCGGCTCCGCCGCGTTCTGCGAGACTCTTCCCAGCGATGAGCGAGCGGACAACGGGTCAGGATCTGGCCCAGAGCGGCGGCCAGCGCCTGTCCGGCACGGTCACGGCGCTCGAGGTCCAGGTGCGCGATCAATCGCGCGTGAACCTCTACCTCGATGGGCGCTTCGCCTTTGGCTTGAGCGCCAAGTCGGTCGCCGACGCCGGCCTGAAACGCGGCGACCACCTCGGCCCTGACCGGATCGCTGACCTGCTGAAGGGCGAGGCGCGCGAGCAGGCGATGTTCCAGGCGTTCAACTACCTCTCCTACCGGGGCCGCTCGACCCACGAAATGCAGCAGTACTTGCGCAAGAAGGGGCACGCGCCCGAGACGATCGACTCGGTCGTCACCCGCCTGGTCGACCTGCACTACCTCGACGACACGCACTTCGCCGTGTCGTGGGTGGAGAACCGGCGCCGCGCGGGTGGCCGCGGCCCACACCTGCTGCGCAGCGAGCTGCTGCAGAAGGGCGTGGCGCGCGACACCGCCGAGCAGGCGACCGAAGACGCCGCCGGCGAGCAGCACGAGACCGCGCTCGAGGCGGCGCGCAAGAAGGCGACCGGACTCCGCGCCGCCGACTACGTCGAGTTCAGCCGCAAGCTCGGCGGCTACCTCTCGCGTCGCGGATTCTCGTCCGAGGTGGTGTGGGAGACCGTCAAGCGCGTGTGGAAGGAGCGGGAAGACGGAGTGGCGGCAGAGGACGACGACGTCGCGTAGCCTGCCACTCATCGAGCTGCGCGGCGCGCCCCACGCCCAGGGTCGTGCCCACGGCAGCGCGGCGCGCCACGAGATCGACAGCAACCTTGACCTTTACTTCCGGCGCTTCGCCCTCGAGGGCGACGTCCAGCCCGATGAGGCCCGCCGGCGCGGGCTGCTCTACCTCGAGACGATCGACCGCACCGCTGCCGACTACGGTGCGATGGTCCGAGGGATCGCCGAGGGCAGCGGCCGGCCGCTCGCCGACATCGCGGCGCTCAACGCGCGCTACGAAATCCTGTACAGCGAGTTCACGCGTAACGTGCTCGAGCTGGCGTCCCCACCTGGCGACGGCTGCACCTCTTTCGCCGTCTTGCCGGATGCGTCCGCCGACGGCCACCTCCGTCTAGGCGAGAACTGGGACTGGATGCCCGGCGTCGAAGGGCTGATGCTGCGCGTCGAGCGCGATGACGGCCTGCGCGTCCTGTGCTTCACCGAGGCCGGGATCGCCGGCGGCAAGATTGGCCTCAACTCCGCCGGAATCGGGCTGGCCATCAACGGGCTGGTGAGCAGCCTCGACTCGTGGGCGCGCCTCAAGACCCCTTTCCACGTCCGAACGTGGCGCGTGCTGAACAGCCGCAGTGTGCCCGACGCGCTCGCCGCGATCCTCGACGAGGACCGCTCCTGCTCGGCCAACTTCCTGCTCGCGCACCTCGACGAGTCTGGCGCCGCGTCGGCGATCGACGTCGAGACGAGTCCGACCGCGGCGGCGCACATCTCCGTGCGCGGCGCCTTCGCCCACGCCAACCACTTCTTCGACCCCGACGCGCTGGGGATCTGGCAGCCGCTCGACGAGCGTACCTCGACCTTCCGTCGCTGCAACCGGCTGCAGACGCTGTTCGACCGGCACCGCGGCGCTCTGGACGACGCGCGAGTGATGGCGCTGCTCGCCGATCATGATGGCTACCCGCAGTCGATCTGCGCGCACCCCAGCCCGCTCTGGCCCGAAGACGAGGCCTACGCCACGGTGCTCGGCGCGATCATCGACCTGCACGCGCAGACGATGCGCGTCGCGCCCGGCAACCCCTGCGAGACGCCCTTCACGAGCTACGCGCTCAGCTAGGGCCTGACCACCACGCGCAGCCCCGTGCCCGAGCGCGTCGTCTGGAACGCTTCGTCCACCCGCGCCAGCGGGAAGGTGTGCGACGCGAGCGCACGCACGTTGACGTGACCCGCCTCCATCAGTGCCAGTGCAGTGCGGAAGGTCTCGCGCGTGCAAGCGCTCGTGCCCGTGACGATTAGCTCACCGTAGTGGATCAGGTTGGCCGAGATCGTTGTCTCGCCCGCCCCCGCGTACCCCGCGAAAAGGTTCACTCGTCCACCGGGCCGAGTCACCTCAAGCAGCTGGTTGACGAGCTGCGGCACGCCGATCGCCGCGATCACCACGTCCGCCCCGTCGCCGTCGGTCTCGTGCTTCACGACCGCCGGTAGGTCTTCCTTGGTGGGATCGATCGTCCGTGTCGCCCCCAGCTCCCCCGCCATTGCGCGGCGTGAGGCCGATGGCTCGCTGACGAGCACCTTGCGCGCCCCCGCGCTGCGGGCCAGCTGCACGTGCATCAGCCCGATCGGTCCCGCGCCGATCACGAGCACGACGTCGCCCAGCTGGATCTGCGACTTGCGCTGGCCGTTGACGACGCACGCCAGCGGCTCGGCGAGCGAGGCCTCTTCGTACGACAGCCCATCCGGAATTGGGAACAGGATCCCGCGCGCCACCGCGACCGCGGGTACGACCATATATTCGGCGAACCCCCCGTCGTACGAGTAGCCCAGCGCCGATCGATTGCGGCACAGGTTCTCGTTCCCCGTATTGCAGAACCGGCACGCCAAGCAGGGGATGCCCGGCGCCATCGTGACTCGAGCGCCGACGCCGAGGTCGGTGAACTTCTCCGCCCCGTCGCCGAGCGCGACGATCTCCCCGGCGATCTCGTGGCCCAGCACGCGCGGCGGCACGACACCGCGCGTCTTCCCACCCGAGAGGATGCGCAGATCGGTGCCGCACACCGCGCATGCGGCCACTTTGACCAGCGCGTCCCCCGGGCCGGGATGCGGGCGCGGCACGTCGCGCAGCTCCATTTCGTTTGGCCCCAGGAAAACCGCGGCGCGCATCGAATCCATCGACCCGAGTCTAGCCGTGAAGCCGCAAGGCTAGACTCTGCGAATGACGGTTCAGGCGCTCGCCACCGACCTCGAGCGGCGCCTCAATCCGGCCCAGCGGGAAGCCGCCACCGCGCCCGACGGGCCCCTCCTGATCCTCGCCGGCGCAGGCTCCGGCAAGACGCGCGTCATCAGTTACCGCATCGCCTACCTGGTCCAGGAGCGCGAAGTGCCGCCCGAGCACATCGTCGCGGTGACCTTCACCAACAAGGCCGCCGGCGAGATGAAGGGGCGCGTCGAGCAGCTCATCGGACCCCAGGCCAAGGCCGTCACGCTCGGCACCTTCCACTCCATCTGCGCGCGCTGGCTGCGCCGAGACATCTCGCGCATTGGCTACGAGCCCTCATTCTCGATCTACGACGACGACGACCAGGTTGCGCTGCTTAAGCGCCTGTACGTCGACGCGGGCATCAACCCGAAGCAGCACCCGCCCCAGGCGGTGCGCGCCGCGATCTCGCGCGCCAAGGAGCAGCTGCTCACGCCGCAGCAGTATTCGAAGGGGGCAGACACTGCGTTCGAGCTCGCCGTGGCCGCGCTGTATCGGCGCTACCAGGAGTCGCTTCAGGACCAGAACTCCGTCGACTTCGACGACCTGCTCGTGCTCACGCTGCGCGTCTTCGACGAGGCGCCCGACGTGCTCGACCGCTACCAGCGCCGCTTCAAGCACGTGCTGGTCGACGAGTACCAGGACGTCAATCGAGCGCAGTACTTGCTGGTCAAGCACCTCGCGGCGCACCACCGCAACCTGACCATCGTGGGTGACGACTCACAGGCAATTTACGGCTGGCGTGGCGCCGACGTGCGCTACATCCTGGAGTTCGAGCACGACTTCCCGGAGTGCCGAGTCGTGCGCCTGGAGCAGAACTACCGCTCGACCAAGACGATCCTCTCGGCAGCCCAGGCCATCGAGTCCGGCCTGCGCGCGCGGCGCGAGAAGCAGCTGTGGACCGAGAACGACCAGGGGCTGCCCATCACCGTCTGCCGCGCATCCGACGAGCGCGACGAGGCGATGTTCGTCGCGCGCGAGATCGAGAAGCTGCGCAACGAGCGCTTCCGCTACGGCGACTGCGCGGTCATGTACCGCATGAACTCGCAGTCCCGCGCGTTGGAAGAGGCGCTCGTCCGCCGCCGGCTGCCGTACCAGATCGTCGGCGGGACGCGCTTCTACGAGCGGCGCGAGATCAAGGACGTTCTGGCCTACCTTCGCTTGATCAACAACCCCAACGACGCCGTCAGTCTGGAGCGGGTCATCAACGTCCCCCAGCGCGGCATCGGCGAGACGACGCTCGAGCAGCTGCGCGACTGGGCTTCGGAGCTGGGCATCCCCGTGCCCCACGCGCTGCGTCTGCTCCGCGCCTTCGACGCCGATGGGCACAACCAGCCGCGCACCGCGCCGCCCTTCGGTGACCGGGCGCGGAACCAGCTCCTCGCATTCGCCAAGCTCCTCGCCGACCTCGAAGAGGCTGGTCGCACAGTCGGGCTGGTCGAGCTGTTTGACACCGTCGTCCTGCGCACGGGCTACCGCGAGTACCTGCAGAACGACAAGGCCGGAGAGGAACGGTGGGAGAACGTGATGGAGCTGCGTTCGGTCGTCTCCGAGCTGGAAGGTCTCGAGCCCGGCGCCGGGCTGCGTGCCTTCCTGGAGAACGTCTCGCTCGTCGCCGATGTCGACTCGCTCCAAGACCAGAAGGACGCGATCACGCTGCTCACGCTGCACTCCGCCAAGGGACTGGAGTTTCCTGCGGTCTTCATCACCGGGATGGAGGAGGGCATCTTCCCGCACAGCCGCTCGGAGGGTGACCCCGACGAGATGGACGAGGAGCGGCGCCTGTGCTACGTCGGCATGACGCGTGCGATGCAGCGTCTCTATCTAGTGCACGCCGAGATGCGCACGCTGTTTGGGATCCCCAAGCCGTGCGAACCGTCGCGCTTTCTCGGCCAGCTGCCGCAGGCGTCTCTGCGCTTCGTCGACAGTCTGGGCATGGCCGCACGCCCGATGGCCGGCGGATTGGGCGGCGACTCGGCTGCCGTGCGCTCGTGGAGTGGGACGGCGAGCCGCGTCGGCTCGCGCCTGCCCGAGCGCAAGAGCTTTGGGCCGATCGTGCGGCCGACCACAGCCGCGCCGCCAGGCGCACCCGCGCGCACCTCGACCGCCAAGGCCAAGTACTCACCCGGCGATCGCGTGCGCCACGAGACACTCGGCGACGGCACCGTGCTGGCCAGCGTCCTCTCGCGGGGCGGCGTCGAGACGGTGACGATTGACTTCGGCGACAAAGGGCGCCGGCTCGTGATTGCAAACGCCGCCCCAATGGAGCGTGTGAAGTAGTTGGCGGTATCGCGGCGCGCGTCCAGATGAAGTTCGACCGGCTGGCCGAGTTCTTCGATCGCTTGGAGGAGACCTCCGGGCGCAACCAGATGATCGGCATCCTGGCCCAGCTGTTCGCCGAGACCGGCGCGCGCGAAGTCGACAAAGTCGTCTACCTGAGCCAGGGTCGACTCTTGCCAGCCTTCGAGTCGATCGAGTTCGGCGTCGGCGAGGCGCTGGTGCGGGGCGCGATCGCCGACGCGGCCGAGGTCGAGGAGGAGACCGTCCGCCGGCGCTTCGCCGACGAAGGCGATTACGGCACCCTCGCGGAGCGGCTGTTGCGGCGGCACGACTCGGTCGGGCTGGAGGTGACTGCGGTGTACCAGGCGCTCGACGCGGTGGCGCGTGCCGGCGGCAAGGGCGGCCAGCAGAAGAAGCGCGACCTGGTCGTGCGGCTGGTCAAGCAGCTCGGCCCGCGTGAGGCGAAGCACGCCGTCCGCGTCCTGCTGGGGCGGTTGCGCCTCGGCATCGGCGACCCGACGGTCATGGAGGGGCTGTCGGCCGCGAAGGCAGGCAGCAAGGCCGACCGCAAGCCGCTCGAGCGCGCGTACAACCTTTGCTCGGACCTCGGCCTGGTCGCGCGCACCTACCTTGCGAAGGGGGCCAAGGGGCTCGCCGCGATCCACGTCGAAGCCGGCAAGCCCGTCCGCCCGGCACTGTGCGAGCGCGTCACCAGTCCGGAAGAGCTGATCGAACGCCTCGGACGCTGCGCCGTGGAGCCCAAGATCGACGGCCTGCGCTGTCAGGTCCACAAGGTCGGCGACGACGTGCACGCCTT
>DASTZM010000259.1:0-5739 GCA_035764305.1 Chloroflexota bacterium
TCCGCCATGCCGCCCGCGCTCGACGAGGCCCAGCAGGCCGTCGTCGCGAAGCTCGACGCCGACGGCTTCGCCCTGGTCTCGCTCGAGGAGCTGCTCGGCGACGCCGGCATGGCCGCCGCCGTCGCGGCCGTGCGCCCCGGCGTGACCGAGAGCGCGGTCGCGGCCGCGGCCGAGTCCGCCATGCGTCACGCGGGCGCCGAAGGCTTCTGGCGCACGTACGTCGCATCCGGCCCGCGCACCAACATCGCCCACGGGCTGCCAACGCTCAAGCGCATCGAGGCGGGCGATCTGGTGATGATCGACCTGCACCCCATCGCCCGGGGCTACAGCGCCGACCTGTGCCGCACGGTCTGCGCGGGCACGCCCGACGCCGCGCAGCAGGCGGCGTACGATCTCTACCTGTCGGCACAGCAGGCGGCCATCGGCGCCGCCCGGGCGGGCGTGACGGTCGAGGCGCTCGAAGCCGCCATGCACGACCCGCTCCGCGCGGCCGGGCACGCCGCCCACATCTTCGGGCCACCGCTGCACGGCATCGGCATCGAGTTCGAGGAAGCGCCGCTGCCGGCGGGCCACGCCTTCTTCCACGGCGAGGACGCTCCGCCGCCCCTAGTCGCCAACACCGTGCTGGCCATCGGCAACTGCGGTCTCTACACCGGCCCCTGGGGCGTCCGCGTCGAGGACACCGTGGTCGTCGGCCAGTCCGGTCCGCTCGTCCTCACCCGCTACCCCCGGCGCCTGACCGACAACTGATCCCCCTCCGGTACCGACCCGGCCGCTTGGCAGGAGGGCTGTCGGGGCCGTCAGGGCTGTTGGGGCCATCAGGGAAAAACCCTGATGGCGTTGCCGGAAGATGCGCCCATACTGGCCGCCAGAGCCGGCGATCGCCCCGTGCCGCCCTGGGCTAACCTTGGAAGGTCCAGCGCGCCGCGGGGCCCGCCGTCGCTCCTGCTTCAGGGAGGACACCATGGCCATCGCACCTCCGCCCCGCACCGGCGACCGCCCCGCCGCCCCCGGCGGCGTCACCGCTGCCCCCGTGACCGCCGCCTGGCGCCCGGAATCAAGCCCCCGCGTGCAGCGCCTCTACGACCGCCTGCGCTGGACCGCCACCCAGACCCAGCGCTCCTGGCGCCCTCCCTCCCTGCTCGACGATCCGGCGCTCCTCGCCCTGCCGCTCGTCCTGCGCCGGGCGCGCGCCTTCGAGCGCACGGTGCTCGAGCTGCCCATCGAGATCTCGCCCGACGAGCTGCTCGTCGGCCGCACCGCCGTCGACGGCGTCGTCTACCGCACTACGCTCCCCGCGTTCGCCACCGAGGATGAGCGCGCCCGCGCCCGGTCCGAGGGCAGCTCGCTCGGCGAAGGGCTCTCCCACAAAGTCCCCAGCTACCCAGACCTGCTCGACAAGGGGATGCGCGGCCTCATCGCCGAGATTGAGGCGGCGCGCGCCGCGCTCGTGCGCCAGCGCGTCGCGCCCGAGCGCGCCGCCGGCCGAGACCGGCGCCTCGCCGCCCTCCAGGCCATGCGCGTCGAGTGCGAGGCCGTCGTCGCCCTGGCCCAGCGCTTCGCCGCCGAGGCCGCGCGCCAGGCGGCCGGCGAGCCCGACCCGATCCGCGCCGCCGAGCTCGCACGCGTCGCCGCCGTCTGCCGCCGCGTGCCCGAGTACCCCGCCCACACCTTCCACGAGGCCATCCAGGCCGTCTGGCTGGTCCACTACGCCCTCTTCTCCACCAACACGCGCCTCTCGCTCGGGCGCTTCGACCAGTACCTCGGCCCCTTCCTGGAAGACGATCTGGCCGCCGGGCGCCTGACCCCCGAGGCCGCCCAGGAGCTGGTGGACTGCTTCTGGCTCAAATGCAACGACCGCATGCAGATCGTGCGGGAGAACTTCGCCAGCCAGTACAAGACCCACCCCACCGGCGCCGGCATCCGCCAGCGCGTCACCCTCCAGCACGACGCGCAGGACGCCGTCAACCACTTCGGCCAGAACATCCTCCTCTCCGGCCTGACACCCGACGGCCGCGACGGCACCAACGCGCTCACGTGGCTCGCCCTCTCCTCGCTCGAGCGCTTCGAGCTGACCAGCCCGGTCACCACCGTGCGGCTGCACCACGCCTCGCCCCCCGCCCTGATCCGGCGCTGCGCCGAGGTCCTCAAGACCGGCGGCGGCATGCCCTACCTCGCCAACGACGAGGCGATCGTCCCCGCCTACGCCAAGCTCGGCGTGCCACTCGAGGACGCCCGCGACTACGCCAACTCCAACTGCTGGGAGACGATGATCGCCGGCAAGTCCGACCAGGAGATGATCCGCGGCGTCAACTTCCTCCTGATCCTCGAGTGGGTCCTGCGCCGCGGCGTCGGGCGCGTCTTCGGCCGCCAGGACGGCATCGACACCGGCGACCCGCGCGCCTTCGCCCGCTTCGACGACCTGCTCGACGCGTGGAAGCGCCAGCTGGACGTCTACCTCTCGAAGAACATCGACCACGTCGGCCGCCGCTATCCCGCCGGCGCGGACCCGACCGACCTGACGCCGTGGGGGCACGGCAGGTACGCCTTCAACCCGCTCCTCTCCGTGCTGATCCACGACTCGGTCGCACGCGGGCGCGACGCGCTGCAGGGTGGCGCGCGCTACTCCATCTGGCACGTCATGGGCGAGGCCGTCTCCAATTGCACCGACGCCCTCGCCGCCATCAAGCGCTTCGTCTACGACGAGCGCACCCTCACCATCGACCAGCTCTTGGTCATGCTCGAGGGCGACTGGTCCGGCCCCGGCGACGAATCGCTCCGGCAGCGGTTCCTGCGCCGCGCGCCAAAGTTCGCCAACGACGACGACGAGGCCGACTCCATCTGCCGCGCGCTGATGGCCCACTTCGTCGAGCGCACACGCCACCACGCCGCGCGCCATCCCGGCGTGCTCTTCCCCTGCTCCGTGGGCACCTTCTCGTGGTACTCCTCGATCGGCTACGAGGTCGCCGCCTCCGCCGACGGCCGCTTCGCGAGCGAGCCGATCGCGGCGAACTTCTCTCCCGCGCCGGGCACCGACACCTCCGGCCCGACCGCGGCGCTCAAGTCCTACGTCCAGATGCGGATGGACGATCTCGCCGCCGGCGCGCCGTGCGACCTGCGCTTCGCCGGCAGTCAGCTGCGCGGCGAGTCCGGCACCGACCGCCTCGCCTCCTTCATCGAGGTCTTCGTCGCCCTCGGCGGGAACATGCTGACCGTGACCGTCACCGACTTCGAGCTGCTCAAGAAGGCCATGCTCGAGCCCGAGAAGTACCGTGGCCTGCGCGTCCGCATGGGCGGCTGGTCGGCCTACTTCGTCGCGCTCAGCCCGGAGCAGCAACGCACGCAGATCGCCCGTATCGAGCACGGGTTCGCCTAGCCGCCACCGGCCCGTCACCCGTCCCGTGCTTCCCGCCCCCGCCCCCGCGCCCGCCACCCATCCACCCACCGGTCTGATCTTCGACCTCGACCGGTTCGCCATCCACGACGGGCCGGGCATACGCACCACCGTGTTCCTCAAGGGCTGCCCGCTCAAGTGTTGGTGGTGCCACAGCCCCGAGTCACAGTCCCCCCGGCCGCAGCTCCTGTACGCGCGCGGCCGCTGCACCGGCTGCGCCGACTGCCTCGCCGCGTGCCCTGCCGGCGCCATCCACTGGGGCACGACCCCCATTCAGCAGACCACCCTGCGCCGCGCCTCGTCCGCGCGTGATGCGGGTGATGCGCGTGCGGCCATAGCCGTCGAGGTCGACTGGGACCGCTGCACCCACTGCGGTGCCTGCGCCGAGGTGTGTACCCCCGGCGCGCTCGCCATGTGCGGCGAGCGGCGCGGCGCGGACCAGCTCTTCGCCGCCGTCGAGAAGGACCGCCCCTTCTTCGAGCGCTCCGGCGGCGGCGTTACGCTCAGCGGCGGCGAGGTCACCCAGCAGGGCGCCTTCGCCTACGACCTGCTGCGCCGCTGCCGTGATGCCGGGATCCACACCGCCATCGAGACCTGCGGCCTCACGTCGTGGCGCGTCCTCCAGCGGCTGTGCGCCGTCACCGATCTCTTCCTCTACGACGTCAAGCACGTCGACCCGGCGCTGCACCGCCGCTACACCGGCGCGTCCAATGCCGGGATCCTCTCCAACCTGCGCCGCCTCGCCGCCGGCGCGCGCGCGGGCGCCTACCGCATCGTCGTCCGCGTGCCGTGCATCCCCGGCGTCAACGACGACGAGGCGACGATCGACGCCATCGCGGCGCTGGTGGCCGGTCTGGGGCTGGGCGACATCCACCTGCTGCCCTATAACGCCTCGGCCGCCGCCAAGTACGAGTGGGTGGGCCAGCCCTACCGCCTCGACGGCGCCGCGACCCAGAGCGCGGCGCACATGGACGCGCTGGCCGCGCGCTGCGCCGACCACGGTCTTTCGGTGCAGATCGGCGGCTGAACGGCCGGCCGCTACGCACCGTTTACCCGGCGTAACCCGGGCGGCAACCCTGATCGCCCATCCTCCCAGCGGTGCGTCTGCACAGGGCAGCGCACGGAAGCCAGCAGCAGCCAACTGAGCGAGGAGACCCATGACGACCATCGACGATTTCTTTGGCGGCACGCGCTACGCGACGGTGGGGCTCGACCCGACCCAGGCCTACGGCCAGGCCGTCATCAAGTCTCTGAACGCCGGCGCCAGACGCGCCTTCGCCGTCTTCCCCGAGCTGCCCGAGGGCATGCGCACCATCGCCGGCGAGCTCTTCCAGTCGCTGCGCGACGTGCCCGGCCCGCTCGACGGCGTGATCCTCAACATCGAGGGCGACCCGCAGCGCATGCTCAAAGAGGTCGAGCTGGCGGTGTCACTCGGCGTGCCGCGCATCTGGATCGAGAACCGCTGCGAGGCGCGCGAGGCGGTCGAGTACGCCCTCGCACACGGCGTCGAGGTGGTGGACAACGTCTGCCCGCTGATGGTGCTCGACCCCCACCACATCCATTGGATCCACCGCAAGGCCCTCGACGTCTTCGGCAAGACCCCCCACGTCCAGGAGCCCGAGAAAGTTCCCGCCTAGCCCTCAGCCCCCCGGCGCCGCATCGGGGAATCCCCGGATGCGCGCCGGTCCCGGTCGTGCTATTGCGTGTCCATGGCCCGCGCCCGCCCGGGCACCCACCGCGCGCGCCTGCTCGCGGCGCTCGCCCACCAGCCCAGCGACCGCGTGCCGATGGACTTCGGCACCACCCGCACCACCGGCGCCACCATCCCCGCGTACGCGCGCCTCCGCACCCACCTGGGACTCGCGGCGCCCGCCCAGCGCCCCATCGTCTGCATCGACGTCATGCAGCAGCTCGCCCTCGTCGAAGACGACGTGCAGCGCGCACTCGACGTCGACGCCCGCGGGGTCTTCCTGGGCGCCCCGGACGGCTTCACCACCGAGGTGCGCTCCGTTGATGGCGCCGAGGAGTACACCGACGAGTGGGGTATCCGCCGGCGCCGCCCCGCCGGCGGCCACTACTTCGATCTCGTCGCTCCCCCCTTGCACGGCGATCCGGACCCGAAGCGCCTCGATCGCTATCCCTGGCCCGACCCGGCCGATCCCGGCCGCTTCCGCACCCTCCGCGCCCAGGTCGACGCGCTCCAGCACGAAGGCGAGTACGCCATCGTCGTCAACCCCACCTACGGCCCGATCCACCTCACCCAGTACCTCCGCGGTTTCGAGGACTGGTTCATCGACCTGATCGCCGAGCCCGCCTTCGCCACCGCCCTCCTCGAGCGCGTCTTC